>JBBTVS010000078.1:0-6363 GCA_038078695.1 Patescibacteria group bacterium | reverse complement strand
GTAAAGTTAATTGATCAGTTGGAATATATTGGCCGTTGGAATATGAAATAGGCATAGACAAACAAGCGTAAAGCGTAAAGTGAAAAGCTAAAAACTACAGTGCAAAGCTTAAAGCTAACGAAGCTTTTCGCTTTCAGATGCAATTTTTAACTTTTAGTTTTGCGCTTTTCGCTTTATTATTTAACATTCAAATACTTATGCTTATAATATTCATCAAACTCCGGCATCTGTTTAATTTTTCGCCACCATTTCTCGTTCTTTTTATACCAATCAACGGTCAATCTAATCCCTTTGTCAAAAATATGCATCGGCTCCCAGCCTAATCCAGCTAACTTATTCCAATTCAGCGCATATCGGCGATCGTTGCCAGGCCTGTCTTTGGTAAATCGCATCATTTTTTTATCTTTACCTAACAATTTTAAAATTATCTCGGCAATCTGTATAATTGTGCGGTTCTGGCTCGTGCCTATATTGTAAATCTCACCGATTTTGCCTTTCTGTATAATTTTATCAATTGCTCGGCAATGATCTTCCGTATAAATCCACTCCCGTGTCTGACCTCCATCGCCATGGATAAAAATTTCCCTGTTCTCTAATAAATTAGTAATAAAAATGGGTATCAATTTTTCCGGATATTGATTGGGCCCATAAAAATTGCAGGAACGAGTAATTACTGCCGGAATATCATAAGTATTGACATAAGAAATAACCAAATGATCAGCACCTGCTTTGGTGGCAGCATAAGGATTGCGCGGATGGCATACTGTTGTTTCTGGCGCTTTTCCGCTCAAAATCTCACCGTAAACCTCATCAGTAGAAACTTGAACAAATTTTTTGATCGGAAATTCACGCGCCGCCTCCAGAAGATTTTGAGTCCCGACGATATTTGACTCAACAAAAATCTTTGGACCTGCGATAGAACGATCCACTAATGTCTCTGCCGCGTAGTTGACGACTATATGCGGCCGCTCTAATTTAAAAATATTGCGCACTATCGCGTCATCAGAAATATCGCCTAAAATAAATTTATAGCGCGGATTATTCTCTATATCTATTAAATTATCTAAATTGCCGGCATAAGACAATTTATCTAAATTGACCACATGGTATCGCAGGTATTTACTTAAAATATACCTAATAAAATTACTGCCCATAAATCCTGCTCCTCCGGTAACTAAAATTATGATTGATTCTGTATTTTGTTTTATTGACATATATCTTTATTACTAATTTTCTCCTTATTCACCAATTTTCTAACCTCCATATGATAATACTGTATCTGCTCCATTAAATCACTCTCATCAACTAAATTATGCATACGATTAGAAATAATAAACCTGCCGTTAATCATTAAATCCCTGATATTGCGGCCTCCGTGAGAAATGATATTGCCGACCAAAGTGGCAGGATCATTCTCATCAAAAGGCAAAAACCCTCGGTCCTTAAGTTTCCAAAAAGCAATGTCCGCTTTGCAGCCGGGAGCGATGCGGCCTAATTTTGGCTGATTTAACACTCTGGCGCCGTTAACAGTTATCATTTTAAATAGATCTTCATAATAAACCGTATAATTCGGCAGATGAGTAATGCGCGTCTGAAATGCCTCTGTTAAAAGATCCAGCCGGCTCTTGGAAACCACGCTGTCTGTGCCTAAGGCCACTCGCTCTCCCCCTGCTAATTCTGCAAATTTTGGATAATTAAATACGCCGCTTTTATGAATTGAATTTGATGTCGGCAAATGAACTATGCCGACCTTGTTTTTAACTAAAATTTCAATCTCTTGATTATTCACATACAATACATGCGATAATAAGGTTAAAGGATTTAATAAACCGTATTTTTCCAGCATTTTAGTCTCCCGCATGCCGAACTTGCTTACACACTGCTCTACTACTCCCTTGCTTTCAGCGAAATGAAGAGTTACTAATATCTGATGCTGATCCTGCAGTTTCTTAACCGCGAGAAGCAAAGCATGATTCACTTTATATAAATAATGAAAAGCTATCCCAGGCACTGAAAGCTCCCTTTTGGGAGCTATTATATATTTTGCCGCCGCCTCTAAAGTAACATCCGGCCGCGAATTAGAAATCGCACTTACGCAATTTATAACTCTTTGACCGCAAACATCCGCCGCCTCATCAACCTCCGCGAATAAAGCATTATGATTCAGGGTAGTGGTAATTCCTCCTCTTTGCTGTTCAGTTAAATCACCCAAGGCAGAAATTACAGCCGCTGCGCCATCAATATGCTTTTGCCAAATCGGCATTTTAGCTATGGTGCCATCTAAATCCTTAGCATAATCCAAAAGCATAGCTGAACGCATTAAATACATGGGCACGTGATCATGAGCGTTAATAAAGCCTGGAGTGATTACAATGCCGCCGCGAGCTCCAGCATCATAAATTAAATCCAAATTTTTAACATTAATTGCTTTGGGTCCTTCCGGATATACGGCTTTAATTTCAGAATCCTCTATATAAATAGAATGCTCCCGCAGTACTTGCACTTCGTTTTTATCATTTGCGGTAATAATAAAAGGAGACCCTTTAATTAAAACCTTTCTAGGCTTTTGAGTTGATTTTAACAAAATATAACGGCTGTGATTTTTTCTTTCTAATTCAGATGTAATATGTTTAAATACTATCTGATCAGGCATTTTTGACTTAATCATTTTGCGGTTTAAATAAAGCTGTAATCATTTCCTGCTGAGGCGATGCGCCGCCAAGCTCGTTGCGCGGAGTAATATTCCACAATCTAGATAATAAATCCAATAACTTCTCTGCCTCTGCATCTGTCTCTATGCAAGCTCCTTGGAATACGCGAGTAATAAAATAAAGCGGACTCGCGGATCCGCTGATCCATTTTTGCAAAACATCCAAATTAATCTCCTCTGGAAACTCATAATACTTTAAAGCTTCCGTTATTTTCTTTTTAAGCAGCTCTGGATCTTCGTAAAAAGAATTGTATTGCTTGACAGACATAAATATATTATGTAATAATGAGCTTAATACTACTACCGCGGGGTAGAGCAGCGGCAGCTCGCGTGGCTCATAACCACGAGGTCGCGGGTTCAAATCCCGCCCCCGCTACCAATTTTATCCACCACTATAATATTTTTATTAGCGAAAATATCATGCAAAAATTGATCTCGTATGTCTTGGCGATAATTATACTCCTTAACGGTAAAAACCGTATATTTTATTTCTTGTCCGCTCGTAATGCTAAAATTTTTTAAAATATGGCGCAACTCTGCAGTTTGAATCTTATCGCCTACTATCAACAAATCTGTTCTTGTATCCACGCCGGCAAAAATCCCTGTAAAAACTAATAATTTAATATCACCTACTCGTTTTAAAGCATTGGTTAAATCATTTTCTAAAAATACTTTTGATTTCAAAAATAAATTTTTTATTTCATCAAACAAAAAAAACTTTTTATCGGCGCAATACAACTTTTTATTAATGTGACTTTTTGACTTTAAAAACCCGAAACGTTCAAGATTGCTTAATTCTCTTCTAATGGAATTTATATACTGCCCTGTAATGCGCGCAATTTCCCGCACATAAAAAACATCGTTTGAATTTCTAACAAACAAATTAATAATTTGAATTCTAGTTTTTGAACCAAAAATTTGTTCAAGCATAGTCTTTATATTAATATAATATTATATAAAAACTACCTTGTCAAACTAATTCCGTATTTAAATTATGGAAAATCAAATTTCTAAACTTGTGTTAAATGCCCACCAGCAAAATAGCGAGCTCGAAATTTCTATTTCAAACAAAGACGAGCAATTAGGGCAAATATTAATTTTGGCTCAAATTACAAAGACCCAAGAAAGCAACAAAAATATTCTAAAACAAATTATAGATGAAACTAAAAAAGACTATTTTAGTTCTGTAGCGCAAGATAGCGAAAAAGCGCTGGAAGACAGCCTGCAAAAATTGAATTTTAGACTTAGCGAAACTATCAAGGAAACTAAAAAAGAATGGCTGAAATACTCTAAAGTAATTATTGCCGCATGCCATAAAGAGTTCGTTCATTTTTCTAAAATTGGCCCAATAAATGTCCTCTTAACTTCAGAAAAAAATGTTGTTGAAATTACTGAAAATAATAACGAGGAAATTAATCCTGTTAAAATATTTGCTAATATTTACAGCGGCACTATGCCTCAAAATTCAACTGTCGCCTTGATAACAGACACCTTGTTAGATTACATCTCTCAAGAAAAATTAAAAAAGATAGTTCTTGACAACAATTTATCAAACGCTATTGCAGAGCTTAAATCCGTCTTTAATAAAGCGCCTAGTAATAAAAGTTTTGGGGCTATTTTAATTAAAAGAGACTCTGAAGAAAAAAAAGAGGCAGACATTGCGAATGCTCAAAACAAAGCGCCTATTAAAAAAGAGCCTATAATTCAAAAACAAAATAAAATCAAGACGGCTATTATAATCCCGAAAAGACAGAGCAAGCAAAAAAGCCGCGGCTCATTATTTGCTAAAATTACAGCCCTAGTAATAGCTGTGGTTAGTTTTATGCTATTATTTAACATATTATTCCCAGGAAAAAATAAACAATCCAGCGATCAAATCTCAAAAGAAGATACTCAATACCAAATTTTACTCAATAGCATTCAAGCTAAAATTATTGAGGCGCGAAACTTTTTAATAATCAGCGACAGAAAACAGGCTGAAACAGCTCTAAAACAAGCCCAAAATACAATCTCCGGACTGCCGGAAGACAACTCTGATCAAGTAAATCAAAAACAAAAACTAATTAAAGAAATAACCACTCAATTGCTTTTAGCCCAAGGCGTTAATTTAGCCGCTCCGCGCCTATTGGCAGAGATTCCTAATTTTATTCCAAACCAAATACTGCTGCGCGAAAACAATATATATACTTTTGATGGGAATGGCGGGGTGTATAAATTAAATTTAAGCAATAACATATTTGCCAAATTAGAAACTGCCTCCGCTGAAATTGGAATTTTAACTAAAGCTATTGACCATTCTGGGAATACTTTGCTTTTTTACCATTCTTTGGACGGCCTGGCGCAATTAAATTTAGAAACAAATAAAATGCAGCCATTGCAATGGGATAGAACCTGGTCTGGAGAGCCATCAACCTCTGACATTTATCAAAATAAATTATATTTGGTTACTACCGGAGTGAGTTATAAACTATTAAAATATACCGCTTCTACCACTGGATTTACTCAAGAAGTTGAGTGGATAACCGACTCGGCCGACTTTAATTTAGCTGACACGGCAGATATGGCTATAGACGGTTCTATTTGGCTGCTTCAAAAAAGCGGGCAGATTATTAAATTATTCAAAAATAAAAAAGAAGGCTTTAGCCCGCAAATTCAGCCGCCTCTCCAAAGACCGACTAAAATTTTTACTGATTTGGATTTAAAGTATATTTACGTGCTTGACCCGCCTACTCTGCGCGTAGTTATTTTGAATAAAGAAGGAGCGCTTATTAACCAACTTACCGCTCAAGAATTTTCTGATCTGCGGGATATGGCAGTTGATGAAACGGCTCGCAAAATTTATCTGTTAGATGAAACCAATATTTTTGAAGTGGGATTTTGATTTTATGGCTTGATTGTCGCTCAATCAAATAAAATAATTTAAAATGTCCCAAACAGCTACATTACAACCTAATCTGCACATGGCTTTGCCTGTCCAAATCAACACAAGCTTAACTTGGGTGGAAATTTTAAAATTGATACAAAATAACAGCCAAACAGTAGAAGTTAAAATTGCGCCTCCAGGCAATACAATCACTAGTTTTGGTCAAAAGACTTTACAATTATTAGAAAGTAATAGTCTGCAAGATTATTTAAACCAGAAAGAATATCAGCCTGCTCAAAAAGAAATCAATTACTATCGTAAAATTGTTAAAACATGAAAATTCAAACTGGCTATCTTTATTTAGCTAATCTAAATCCGACTTTTGGTTCAGAAATCAACAAAGAACGCCCAATTTTAGTTATTCAAAAAGAATCCACTATTCGTCGTACAGTAATAATTTTACCTATATCCAGTAAAAAAATTACTCAGCCAAAAATTGAACGTTTATTAAGAAAGGATAAAACAAATAATCTTTATGCAGATTCAATCGTAATTTTAGATCAAATTAGAGCCATTGATACAAGAAGGCTGATTGGCGAAATCGGTAAAATTGACTTAAAAATTTATAACCAAATTATTAGTCATTTGAAAAATTTGTTTTAAATATGCCCGCATTAAAAACATTGCCTCAATTTGAAATACGAGAGAGAGAGAGAGTAAATAAATTTCTCGGAGTTTTTGATTTCTTAAAATTTAATCAGTTTAAATTAAAAGTGCTATTTTTTGATAG
>JBBTVS010000077.1:0-5416 GCA_038078695.1 Patescibacteria group bacterium | reverse complement strand
TTATGAACCTAATCCCAACTGTCATTGAAAAAACTCATTACGGCGAACGAGCGTACGACATTTACTCCCGCCTTTTAGAGGAACGGATTGTTTTTTTAGGAACCGCTATCAATGATGTCGTAGCCAACAGCATAATCGCGCAGCTTTTGTTTTTGGCGTCTAAAGACGCAAGCAAGGATATTAAACTATACATCAATACTCCGGGCGGATCAGTCTCCGCCGGCTTGGCGATTTATGATACAATGCAGTATGTTAAGGCTGATGTGATGACGATTTGCGTTGGAATGGCGGCTTCCATGGGCGCCATCCTATTGGCATCCGGCGCTAAGGGAAAAAGATTTGCTTTGCCGAACGCGGAAATTTTGCTGCATCAAGTAATGGGCGGAGCAGAAGGTCAAGCCGAGGATGTGCGAATTAATGCCGAGCACATTTTAAAAATCCGCGACCGTTTAAATAATATTTTAGCTAAACACACGGGACAGCCCATTGCCAAAATCGCCAAAGATACGGATCGGGATTTTTACATAACCGCGGAGGAAGCGAAGGCTTACGGAATTATTGATAAAATTATAAAATAAATTATGCCCAAACGAACTTATCAGCCGTCAAAAGTTAAGCGCAGGCGCAAATTCGGTTTTAAAGCGCGAATGTCTTCCAGCGGGGGAAGGAAAGTTTTAAAAAGAAGGAGACTAAAAGGGAGAAAAAGATTATCGGTATAACTAAAACCGATGCTTCCAAAACTCAACCGCCTAACTCAAGAAAAAGACGTTAAACGCGTTATGACAAAAGGACGCGCATTTTTTGTTAAAGAATTTGGAATTAAATCAATACGGAAACAATCAAATTTATTAAGCAAAGTCGGCATTATAGTTCCTAAAAAAATAGCCCGCACTGCGGTTTTGCGCAACCGAATTAAGCGCCAGGTGCGGCATATTTTTTTAAAGCGCATCGATCAAATTCAACCGGGCTATGATATTGTTTTTATGGCAAGGCCGGATTTTTTAAAATTGAAATTTGATGAAATGGAAGAGAAGATTATCAGCGTCTTAAAAAGAGTTAAACTATTGTCATGAACCGCTATCGTAAAAACTTAGGCGACTATGGCGAAGAACTTGCTGTCAAATTTTTAGAAAAGCGCGGCTACGCAATTATAGATCAAAATTTTTCATCCCGCTACGGCGAGATTGACATCATTGCCCTGCATCCAAAAGAAACAGACGCAATCTGCTGCATAGAAGTTAAAACTAGAATCTCCACTGATTTTGGCAGTCCGGAGGAAGCCGTTACTTATGATAAAATAAAAAGACTGCACGACACTGCGTGCAGTTATTTTTTTCAAAATCGCATTGAAGATAAAATTTTTAGGCTTGATGTTATCTCTATTTTAATTGATCGCTTGGCAAAAAAAGCAAAAATTAGACACATTAAAGGGTTTGGCTATGAGGATTTTTGAAAGTTTGGTGCCGAGGGGCAGGATCGAACTGCCGACACCATGATTTTCAGTCATGTGCTCTACCACTGAGCTACCTCGGCGTAAAAAATTCAAAATGCAAAATTAAAAATTATATCAGCGACGAGCCTCCGTCAGCTACGATAGTCTGTCCTGTAATCCAATCAGCCTCATCAGAAGCTAAAAATGCAACTACGCGAGCAATATCTTTGGGCTGGCCAATGCGCTGGCGAAGATTTTCTTGACTCACTAACTGCCGTCTTTGCGGACTATCCATTGGCGACATATCAGTTTCTATTCTGCCCGGCGCCACTGCATTTACCCGAACTTGCGGGGCCAAAGCAATTGCCAAAGCGCGCGTTAATGTCCAAACAGCGCCTTTGGAAACTGCATAGGCTGTATTAGTATTCCGCGGAAACATTCCAGCCACTGATCCAATATTAATAATAACTCCTGAACCACGCTTTTTCATTACCTTTCCTGCTAACACAGACATCATATAAATACTCTTGGCATTTGTATCCATCATTTGATTCCAACTAGTTTCGTCTATTTTATCAATTAAGCTTTCTGTATGCTTCCCTGCGTTATTAACCAAAATATCAATTCGCCCAAATTTTTCTAATGTTTGATCAACTAATTTTTGACAATCTTGTTTTTGCGAGACATCTGCTTGAATCGCAATTGCTTCGCCGCCGGACTGTTGAATCAAATCAACCAATTCTTGGGCTTCTTTTTGGGACTGATGATAATTAAGGCCTGCCTTGACGCCAGCTTTGGCTAACTCTAATGCGCAAGCCCTGCCAATGCCGCGAGAGCCGCCGGTGATGATAGCTATTTTGTCTTTAAAATTTGGCATGGAATGGTGGGCGCACATGGATTTGAACCATGGACCTCGTCATTATCAGTGACGCGCTCTAGCCAACTGAGCTATGCGCCCATATTGGAGCCGGCTGTCGGATTTGAACCGACGACCTACTGTTTACAAAACAGTTGCTCTACCGCTGAGCTAAGCCGGCGCCTGTCTTTTGTTTTTAAAGATAACAAAAAACCGCAGACTTAGCAACCCTAAATGCATTTGTCAACTATTTTCATCTCTGCCCAATTATTTCCTGCCAGTGCCTCCACTTTTAGCGGGACCTGTAATTTTGCCGCGTTTTCCATCTCTTTTTTAATAATCTCGGCCCACTTTTTGACGCTATCAGCGCGCACTTCAAATACTAACTCATCATGAACTTGTAACAACATTCTAATTTCTTGTAACTTATAACTTGTAACTTGTAATTCACTATTCAAGTTTTGGGCTTTGAGTTGTAGTTTTGAGTTTTGAGTTTTGAGTTTTGAGTTTATCTTAACCATAGCTATTTTAATAATATCAGCCGCCGTGCCCTGCACAGGCATATTTATCGCCGCGCGTTCGGCCGCGGCGCGCATCACTGCTGAACCGGAATTGATTTCCGGCAAATAGCGGCGCCTGCCAAATAATGTTTGAGCATAGCCTGTTTTGCGCGTTTGCTTTATCACCTGATCTAAAAAAGCAAAAACTTGTGGGTAAAGCGCCTGGTAGCGATCAATAAACTCTTGCGCTTCTTCAAAATCAACTGCCATGCGCTCTGCCAGTCCTCTGGGTCCGAGACCGTACAAAACGCCAAAATTAGCCTCTTTTGCCTTGCGGCGCTGTTCTTTATCAACTTCGTTAAAATTAACATTAAATAAGCGGGCGGCAGTGGTTGTATGAATATCCTGATTAGCCGCAAATGCGCTGATCATATTTTTGTCGCAGGATAAATGAGCTGCCACGCGCAAATCAATCTGCGAATAATCCAATGATAATAATTGATGCCCGTCTTCCGCGATAAAAGCGCGCCTAATCTCGCGGCCCGAATCAGTTCTAATCGGAATATTCTGCATATTGGGATTTGACGAGGAAAGCCGTCCAGTAGCGGTAATTACTTGATTAAAATTGGTGTGAATGCGGCCTGTTTTAGGATTTATAAGCAAAGGCAGAGCATCAATATAAGTTGATGTTAATTTAGCCATTTCCCGATAATCAAAAATGTGGCTTATGATAGGATGCCGTCCGCGCATTTTCTCCAATTCTGAAGCCGCCGTGGAAATGCCTGTTTTTGTCTTTTTAATGCCGCCGATTGAAATTTTAAGCTTGTCAAACAAAATTTCTTTTAATTGCTTGGGCGAGGCTATGTTAAATTGTTTGCCGGCTAACTGATGTATTTTAAGCTCTAATTGATGAATATTGGATTTTGTTTTTTTGCCTAATTGGCGTAAAATACCTGCATCTAATTTAATGCCTGCGCGCTCCATATCTCCCAAAATCGGCACAAGCGGCATTTCAATATCAAATAATACTTTATTCAGATTTTTTTTGGCTATTTCCGGCTTTATTTTTTGATACAACGCCCATGTAAAATCAAAGTTATCTATTTTATGCTTATTATAGCCAAGATACTGGAATGCTAAACTGTCTAAATTATAAACGCGCTGACCAGGATTGATTAAATATGCCGCGATCATAGTGTCAAAATAAAGATTGTTGACATTGATGCCGATATTCTTTAAAACTTGATAATCAAATTTTAGATTAAGCCCGATTTTTCTAATTTTTTCATCTTCTAAAATTTGCTTAATTACTGATTCCATAATGTCCGACCCAGCAACATAATAAATCTCTCCATTAGCCCAACAAAAACTAATACCCACTGGTTTGGCAGACATGATATCCATGCCGTCAGTTTCCACGTCAAAAGCAAATTCTTTTTGCTCGCGGATCTTGATTAAAAACTCTTCCTTTTTTTTCTCGCTGTCAATCAAAATATGTTTAGCTTGAGATTTACTTGAATGCCTGTCTGATTTTACTTGATATAAATCAGACAGGGTTTGAATTTGAGCTATTAGCGAGCGAAAAGCGTATTTTTGCAGAATTTTAACGATTTTTTCCGGATCAAATCGGCCAAACTGGAACTCTTCAAAATGCGTCTTAATTTTTACGCCAGTTTTAATCTGCGCTAATTTTTGGCTTAATTTAACTAATTTTTCACTATTAATCAATTTTTTAAAAGTTGCTTCTTTAATGTCGGAACCCTGACTTGATTTTGAGCTCCCAAGTCTTTGTAGATCTTTATAAATTTTGTCTATTGATTTAAACTTTGTCAGCAATTCAATGGCTGTTTTTTCTCCAATGCCTTTGGCTCCGGGAATATTGTCCGAAGGATCTCCGCGCAGAGCTTTAAAATCAACCAATTGCGCAGGCGTTAGTCCGCCGTATTTCTTTTTGACTCCCTCAACATCATAAATTAAAATTTCGCTAATGCCTTTTTTTAAAGCATAAACCTCTGTATTTTCATCAACCAACTGCAATGTATCCATATCACCGGTAACTATAATTATTTTTGATTCTTGATTTAAACTTTTAACCGAAGCGGCGATCGTGCCGATAACATCATCTGCCTCCACTCCTTGTTTTTGGATGGATTTAACCCCTAGCGCCTGCAAAATTTCCTGAATCATTGGAATCTGATCATATAAGTCCTGCGGTTTTTTTTTCCGGCCGGCCTTGTATTTTTTGTATAATTTATGGCGAAAAGTCGGGCCCGGAGCGTCAAAACATACTGCCAAGTGCGTAGGACGAATGTCGCGCAGAGCTTTAAACAAAATCAAAATAAAGCCGTAAGCAGCATTGGTAATTTTGCCGTCTGTAGCTTTCATGGTCTGCGGCAGAGCGTGCCATGCGCGATGCAAAAGCTCATTGCCGTCAACAATCATTAGTTTGTTTAAAGATTGACTCATATTGAATTTATGATAACATTAAAAATAGGCAAAAACAAGCGCCCATAGTTCAATGGACAGAACACTAGCCTTCTAAGCTAGATATGCAGGTTCGATTCCTGCTGGGCGCACCAAACTGGACTTCGCGATTTTTTGCGGGGGGAAGCAAAGGAATGCTCGCCG
>JBBTVS010000076.1:0-4199 GCA_038078695.1 Patescibacteria group bacterium | reverse complement strand
CCTCTCTTAAACCCCGCAAATATGCTGCGCCATAGCCCTTGTGCGCTTCAGAGATGACCGTCGCTCCCTCTCTCTCCGCAATCTCTCTTGATTTATCTACTGAACCATTATCAACTACAATAATTTCGCCGGTAATCTTTTCTTTCTCAAAGACCTCTCGGATCTTCTTTATGCAGCAGCCTATTGTCTCTTCTTCATTAAGGCACGGTAAAACACAAGAAACTTCTATTTCTTTATCCATCTTTTCCATGGGTCTCCTCTACCATTTTATATCATATATTTGTATAAATTGATTCCCTTCCTCAACGTCTATAAAAAGCATAAAATGTTTAAGCCCTTTACCGTTTAAAAAATAAAGGCGCGAAAACAGGCTCTTGCCCAATTCCCGATCCAGAAGGACGCATTTATAATTACCTTCTTCATCCCCTTCTGAAACGAGGACGGAATATATTACATTCGGGTTCTCGTATACTATTTCCTTAACATCATTATCTTCAAAAATAAACAGGCTTCTGGGTATATAGCCGTCTTTTGAGTGAATTGTTTTTTCTTTGGGCTTATACATATAGCCATTTTCAAAAAAAACTGCATCGTCTTTTTTTGCGCCGTTAGCTAACGGACTGTAAAACTGAAGCCTATTTGAAAGCCAGTCATCTAAACTCTTGGGGTTAATCAGGAATGCTTCCTGATAAAATTTTTGCATCAATTCTTTATCTTTTCCTAACTCAACCAGGCGTTCTATAATCTTATGTTCTTCCTTGCCGCCTAATTTCTGGGCAATATAGACCTTTGAAAAATCCCAATTCCCTAAATAGGAAATTGCGCCTATTTTTGGCACCATTGTATCTTCTACGATAAAGTGCGCCGTAGAAGGTGCGGAAAAGAGAAGCTGCATTACTTTATTTGTAGCACTCGCAGGTAAAAATTTTGTTAAAATCTCTTTGGCATCTTTGGGGTCCAGCATCATTGTAGACTCTAATAACAAAACGGCTTCTAAAGGATCCTCGATATATTTATTCATAATCTCAAATGTTCTATTGCCGCCGTTATTCAGCATCCTTAAAATTGCAATTGCCTGGTCCTCATTGTCAGTCAATATGGTTTTTGCCATCCAATAGGCCTGTGGAAAAACCTGACTTTGCCCGTCAAAAATTACCCTGCGCCTTGCTATCACCTTAAACCAGTCTCCATAATCCCACCATGAATTAAGCACTGAGTTCTGCGGTGTTTTCTCTTTGATGATATTGAGCACTTTGTACCATTTATCGTTTATAAGCGGGTAGATATTCGCGGCTGACAGGTAGCTTATCCTAAAATATAGCGAGCCTATAACGAGTAAGGCTATCAACAAAAAAAATAGCCCCTTTATATTTTTATCCCTTCTAAGAAATCTGTATATTTCATCTATCAGCCATCCGGCGCATATACCGAGGGGCACGATTAAAAATATGACAAACCTTATGCCTCCGAAACTCGCAAAAAGCATGGCAATGAACCAGACGCCGAATATTATTATGGCAGCGCGTTTGGGTTCGCTGTATGGTTTATACCATATAGCGCGCGCTAAAATTAAAATCATACAAATAAAAGTAAAAGCGGATAGCCAAACGCCCCCTAACGATTCTGATATAACCCGGATATCAGCCTTTCTTAATTCTCCAACAGTATATAAAACATTCGGCCAGACAGAGGCGACTAAAGGTTTGGTTAAAAATACCGCTTTAATTGTTTCTGTATATAATACGCGTATTGGTTCATTCCCGCTAATGAGCAGTATCCAGAAAAAACTAAAAGCTGAAAAAGAAATGACAGAAATGCTGTGTTGTTTAATAGGCTTTATCTTGTTTTTCCTAAGGTAGAAATGAGTAAAAAGCAGCGAGGCCAAATATACGCTTTCGTAAATAAAAACAATAAAAAAGACAAACCACCAATGCGTCCAGTTAAAGCAAAATAGGCCGACCCAAAATGAGGAGAAAATTATCCAGAATAATCTGCGTCTTAAAGGCTGATTTTCGTAACTTTTGATATATGTCCATACGGCTAATAAAGGAAAAACCAAATTAAGAATGTCTTTATCGAACCAGCCTGCGCAGCTTCGGTATAAAAAAGTTGGGGCGAATCCTACAAATAGACAACTAATAATAGCTCCGAAGTGCCCGCTATATTTATAAGAAAATATATATAACCCAACGATGAATATCGCTGTAAAGAATAAAGGCAGATAAAATAAAAATGTATACAATTCCACAGGCCTAAATAGAGTAAAAAATTTATAAAGATACGCTGAAAAATAATAAAGAAACTGCTGCCATTGTAAAAAATAACCGTTTGGCGCCAGCATATATTGATCCCATTCCCTGCCAAAAATAGTTTGGTCTCCGGGCCTTCCTCGGTTAACAACATTTTCTACATACCTTCCCCAATGCCAGCAGTCCAATTCCATAATATAAGTCTGGCCGGTATCATCCTGATAGTTATCTTTTAACTGAAGGTATAACCCTTGTATCTGTTCATTTAAAGCTTTTTTATTCTGCCTTTTATATTGTTTAACTCTGGATTTTAATAAGCTATCTTTTGCTGACGGGTAGTACTGAGGGAACCTCTGCTGAATATCGCGTATGGTAGCCTGACGTATGCCCTCACCCACTATCTGTCTGGCCTGAGTCTTTAATTGCGGGAAAAATATGGGAAATGCGCGCAGATAAAGATTTATAATCAAGACGGCGCTCAAACTTACAAGAAAAATAATATTTCTTTTGTTCATAAATGAGGGACTTTGATTATTAATACAAGAAAATCGCTTCGCGATAACTTTTAAGCGATTTTCAGTGGTTGGGAAAGTGCTTTATACTTTCCCATACCATAAATATCCTACATATATTAACATACAAAAAATACATAATCAAGGCATTTAGAGTGCGTATTTTTTTAGCGCTTGCTAAAAGACGGTAAACTATTTATAATATATCTACTAGCACTAACACTGATATCAGTGTTATTCTATATTATGTTGAAATTTTTGCGGAAAAAGAAAACGGTTAAGCGAATCTTCTGGGTAGCCGCTTTACTTATTACCCCTGGGTTCATAACCTTGCAAGTAGGGAATCTTTCAAAAAGGGGAAAATTAAATAACCGTGTCAATATCGGTGATAATATACAAATATCATCTGAAGACTTTGCAAAAAGTTTGAAAGACGCCGAGGTAGGGTTATTCTTAAATTATTTTAATCAGCCCGAGGTTTTGGATAAACTTAAAACTGACAGAGAGCTCTTAAGCCAGCTTGCCTATCAAAATCTAATTCTAAAAAATATAACAAAAAGAGAGAAAATCGCGGTTTCAGATAGAGAGGTTATTAAGTTTATATCCGCGCATCCTCTCTTTAATAGAAATGGGGAATTCGACAATAAGCTATACGAGCATATTCTGAAATATAACTTGGGCTTGATGCCAAGGGATTTTGAAGAAAGTGCAAGAAGTTTCCTGGCCAATTCAAAATTAAAAGAGGATATTACAAAAAATGTGGCTGTTTCTGAAAAAGAGCTTCTGGGGTTCTACAAAAACGAATATGAAAAAATAAGGTTTTCCTATATATTAATTGATCAAAACAGCTTAAAAGATGAGATACTAGTTTCAGAAAATGAAATAAATTCTTTCTACGATAGAAATAAGATATTATTTAAGGGGGAGGAAAAAGAAAAAGTATCTTCTTATATTGCGAACTTAATTAAAAATGAAAAATCCATAGAACTCGTTGACAAGAAAGCGGCTGAGTTATATAATGAATCAAAAGTTGACATAAACTTGGAAGAGCTTGCAAAAAGACATAATTTAAAACTTCATAACACAGAATTTATATCTAGATATGATAATATAGATGAGATAGTCGAAACCTATAAAATTGTAGAAATGGCTTTCAAATTAAAACCAGGGCAAGTTTCAAATCCGATAGAAATAAAGAATGGATTTGCTATTATAGAACCCATAGAATTTAAGTTTATAAATGAAGGTGAATTTGAAAAAGAAAAAGAAAATTATAAAAATAAGGCCCTTTCAATAAAAAAGATGGGGATTTTCGACAACTGGCTCAAGAGTATAGCCATAAATTATTCCTTCGATACTGACCTTGAGAAATTTTGATCAGCTCCGTTTAATTCATTTATATTCAATCATAATTTGGACACGAGTGTAATTATAAATA
>JBBTVS010000075.1:0-11238 GCA_038078695.1 Patescibacteria group bacterium | reverse complement strand
TCGGAGGTTCGACTCCTCCCGCCGTCACCATTTTTTTGAGGCACTCAATATGACAATATTATCTCACATATTATTTACCACCGCTGGAGTAAAAATAATGGAATTAAACGGAAAAGAATTATTATTGGCATATGTATTCGGAGTGCTTATTGATTTAGACCATCTCGTTAAATTACCTTTGTATTTAAAAAAAAATAATTTCAAAATATCCAATATCTTTAAACAATCCTTGCCTCGCGAAAGATATTATAATTGGAGGACATCGCTCCAAGAACCCATAGCTTTATCATGGATCATACCCATTGCCATCTTTCTTAATTCAATTATTCCAATAATCTTTTTTCTAAGCCATCTCTTTCTTGATTATCTAATGAACTACCGCAAATCTCCATTTTATCCGCTTAGCAAATTTGCTATCAGAGGTTTATCAACTAGTATCTCTAATAAAACAAAAGAGTTCATTATTATCATTATCTCTATATGTTTGATTTTACTCCATCTGTAAATCAATGCACCGCAAAAATTCTATCTCCTGTTTTAAAATTTTTGTACTTAAAATGTAAGCTTACACCTAACAGGATATCAATTTTGTCTTTTACAATAGGATCCATTTCAGTTATCCTAATTTTATTTAAAAATTTAAAATTAGGGCTGTTATTTTTATTAGCTGCTTTAATTTTTGATGTGCTTGACGGCGCAGTGGCGCGATATTTTAAGCTTGAGACAAAACAAGGCAAGATACTTGAATTAATTTTTGACAGAACAAATGAGGCCTCTTTATTTTTAGCTATTGCTTATGTTAACTTGGTTGATTTTAAAACAACTATTCTGGCTATAGTCGCTATTTTATTGATGACTACTATCAAAGATAAATCAAAATTTGACCCTGGTTGTAAAAGAATAATGCTCTTTGTCGGTTATCTCTTGCATAATTTTAAATTAGCTCTGGAAATCACTTTTTTTGTAAATCTGTTCAGCTTTATATTAAGCATGCTTATTATAGAATATAAAAATCAGAAAAAAATTGACTGCCAAAGCAGAACATGCGGATAAAAACATTTAATCCGCTCATATTTCCAATTTCTGACATAAAAAAATGATCATTGTCCTGCGAATTATTTGGCTGATACTGCCGGCCGGCATAGCAAACATAACAGCTGCTCTCTCAGCCATAGTCTTGCCGAGACTAAATTACCCAATTGACTTTTATAAACAAACAGGGGGCAAAAGAATCTTTGGCAATAATAAAACATGGAGAGGATTAATATCTGGAACAGCGGCAGGTGAAATTATCTTTTTACTCCAAAAAAATTTTTTTGACGCGCATCCTTTTTTTAATGACATCAGTTTGTTCAATTATCAAGACATGCACTGGTCTATTGGTTTTTTGTTCGGATTTGGAGCTTTATTTGGAGATTTAATTAAAAGTTTTATTAAACGGCGATTAGGCATAGCTTCTGGAAAATCATGGTTTGTATTTGATCAAATAGATTGGATTTTGGGTTTATTATTGATTATTTATCCTTTTATAAAACTGCCGATATCTATTGTTATTATGATCTTATGTATAGGTTTTTTGCTGCACATAATTATAAAATTCTTTGGTTATTTAGCAAGAATTAATAAAGTACCTCTATTATGAAACACTCAATCAAAACCGGCCTCAATTTTGGCTTAACTTCTGGAATTATCACCACTTTAGGGCTTATGACCGGGCTTAACGCCGGCACGCATTCGGAGTCAGTAGTTATCGGAGGCATTTTGACAATCGCGGTTGCTGACGCTTTTTCTGACGCCTTGGGCATCCACATGGCAGAGGAATCGGAAAACAAACACACTGCGCGCGAAATTTGGGAAGCAACTACAGCGACTTTTGCTTCTAAATTTATCTTTACCTTAACTTTTCTTGTCCCAGTTTTGCTCTTTAATCTTTCAGCAGCCATTGCTATAAGCATTATTTGGGGATTATTATGGCTGATTATCTTAAGCACGCTCACTGCCAAAAACCAAAAAATGAAACTATTGCCAGCGGTTTTTGAACATCTGCTTATTGCCATTGCCGTAATCGCGGCTACTCATCAAATCGGCGATTGGCTTGCCGGCAGGTTTAGTTAAACTACGCAACGCAGACATTAATCTTCATTGTGAATATACGGTTCTTGATTAATGGGCATAAATTCTGGTGCCGCTGGTCGGAGTCGAACCGACATGAGCTTGCGCCCACAGGTTTTTGAGACCTGCGCGTCTGCCAATTTCGCCACAGCGGCTTATTTTAAATTTAAGACTATCCTCAATCTCTGATCAATCTTGTCCATCAAGTCTGGCGCCAAAAGACCAATCTCACCTAATATAACGCTCTTATCTAAAGTGGCAATTTTATTACATTTAAAAACAGAATCTGTTTTTAAACCGGTCTGGATAAAATTTCTGCTATTTTTAGTTATAGCTAAATCAACCGCAGACAAACGCCTATCTTTAACTGAAGAAATAAAAAGCACAATCACATCTTGCTGATTTAATTGAAAGGCAGAAACTACCAAAGCCGGCCGTAACTTTACAGACGACAAATTAGTAAAAGGAAACGGAACTAAAACAATAGCGCCGCGCTTATACATAAGATTTCTTTAAATCAGACAGACTGTAAATATCCGGCTCATCAGCCAAAAAATCAAACGCTCCTGACTCTGCGTTCAGGTGAGTCATATCATCAACTTTCTTATTAAATCGCTCTGGATATTTAACAATTATCACTTCTATTCTATTTCTTCTGCCAATAGCAATCGGCCGATTTTTAAATCGGACATAATTAACTATATCTGAAAGTTTCTCTCTAGCTTTTGTAGTAGTAAAAACCTGCATAGAATTATGTTAAAATTGTACATATTCATTTTATATCACTGTCTACGCCATGTCAAGCGCCGCAGATTCTTTTTCAATCTCTCTGCCGTCTCTTCGCCCAAAATCCATAATGCAACAAGATACGCGCCGGCGCCGATTAAAAATGAAACAGCTGTCTGGATCAAAAGAGACCAAACGCGCTCTGTTCCAATCAGCTCTGCTATTAGATATAAATTGATATACAAAACACAGCCTCCTATGCCAGCCGCGGCCGCATACTTTAAAATAATTTTAACCATTCCCCAATCAAACATGCCTTTAATTTGACGATTTAACGCCAGCCACAATAAAACGCAATTGGCTGTTGAAGCAATAGAAAAAGCTATTGCCAAACCCAATAAATCATAAAACCGGACTAAAATAAAAGCTAAAATAATATTTAAACCGATTGAGATTAAGCTGATTAACACAGGCGTCTTTGTATTCTCCCGCGCGTAAAAAGCTCTCGCTAAAATAGTAATTAAACCTTGAGCAATTAAAGAAGTTGATAAAACGCCAAAAATCCGCAAAGTGCGCACGGTATCCTCCCAATTATACTCTCCATGGCCTAAAATCAATCTGATAATTTGAGCGCGCAGTAAAATCATAAATAAAGTTAAAGGAATCATCATTAATAAAATATTCTTAATCACTCTAAATAAAAGCTGACGAAAATCTTCTGTATTATCTTTTATAAAAAGTTCGCCCAAGACTGGAAAAGAAGCTACAGCCAAAGAAACCGCGATTAAACTGATTGGCAAAGATTGCAAATCGTATGCATTATAAAAAATCGCCACGCTGCCGGCGGATAATCCAGAGGCTAAAAAAGTATTAACTAAATTATTGACTTGGTTGGCAGAAAGCGCTAAAGCCCGAGGCAGAATCAGGCGAAACACTCGTTTGACTCCAGCAGATTGCCAAGCCAAAATCGGCCGCCAGCAAAATCCCATCTTAAAAACATGCGGCATCTGAATCAGCAAATGCAATATTGCTCCTAAAATAACGCCGTAAGCCAGCCCAACAGGCCCAAATAAAGGATAGCCAAATACTATGCCGCAAATTATACCCAAATTATACATAACTGGCGCCGCCGCAAATAAAGTAAAGTGCCGAAAAGCTTGGAGAATAGCACCAAAAATATTGCTGACCGCGAAAATAATCGGCGACAACAGCATTATTCGCGTTAATTTAACTGTCAAAGCCAACCGCTCCGCGTCAAAACCCGGCACTAATTTGGCTGTCAGGAAAGGCGCGAAAACCCAAATTATCCCAGATGTTATCAACAATATTATTAATAACGCATTCAAAAGAGTGCTGGTTAATTCCCAATGCGAAGGCTCCTTGCCTGTATCTGTTATTCTCTTAAATTTAGACAGTAATTTAATTTTTGGCTGATTCACGGCTACTGCAGAAAATAGCTGTTTTTGATGATCAATATTGACAGATGACAAGCCTTCTTCTGAAGGCTCCACGGACAAATCTTGAGGGCCTAAATCTTTGCTAACCTTATTTTTATTGCGTAAATCTAAAAACACTGGAATAAAAGCCGTTGACAAAGCGCCTAAAACCATTATGCCGTAAATAAAATCAGGGATGCGGAAAGCGGCTAAATAACTGTCAGCAACCGGCCCTGTGCCAAATTTAGAGGCAATTAAAGAATAGCGCGCCAAGCCTAAAATCTTACTTAAAACGGCAAAAAGAGCGATTATAATAGCGCCGGAGCTGATAGAATGCGATTTAGTGTATTTAGAAAATAAATTCACTGAAAATAAATTACAAATTCAAAATTACAAATTCCAAATAAGCACCAATGTTCAAAATCCAAAATTCAAAACAAAACACAGTTTTACCTGCCTGCCACAGGCAGGAGTTTTGGATTTTGGTTATTTAAATTTATTTGGGATTTGTAATTTTGAATTTGGAATTTATAAGCTCATCTCTCTCCAACTTGCCCTCCCACAACTTCTTTCCATTAAATTGACACCTAAACTGACTAATGATGCCCGGCTGTTTCTGAACTAATAATTGATACTGATCTTCTTTTAAATCATCTATTGTAAAAGGCAGTTTATATTTAAAAGTTAATTGACCTTGACTACCCGGATCAATGCGCAGATAATTGCCAAAAACTGTTTTGCCAAATTCCTCTGTAAGCCTAGTATTTGACTTTTCTATTATCAAAGGATTTTTGACGGTCTGCTGTAAAAATTCATCTTCCAGGCCTTGCGGTCCCAAGGATTTGATCAAATATTCTGCGTCAAAAATATCGCCGCTAATCTCAAGCAATTTTGATCCCAAAGGCGCGTAAAGCCTAATATAGCTTAAATTAGGCTGTGTAGTCAACCAATTAAAATCTCTCTCCTCCGGACTGGCTTGGCCGTCTTCTAATATGCGCTTACCTATGTGCTTGCGGGTTATTTTGACTGTGCTAACCAAAACGCCGTCGTCCCCTGTTTCTATCTGCTGATCAATTTCTTGTTTAATATTCAAATCAGATTTGCCGCCGTTGACAGTGGCTGTGTTGATGTGGAGGTAGTCAGCCTGCCGAATCGACGGGTCTTCTTCCTCAATCCTTCCAGCCCAATTATTTTGTTCAAACCAGCTTTGTAAATTTTCGGAAGCAGAATAAAGCAAAATATCTTTGCGATTCAGAGCGCCTAATATTATCTTAATAATCTGAAGGCTCTGATAGGCATCCCCCAAACTGCCTTCTATCTTTTTAATTAAAATCGGAGCTAAATCAGTTAAAAACTGTTTGGGCTTGCCGCTCGCCCGAGATTTCTGACTTTCAACAACCGTCTGGGTAAAAGCAGTAAAATTAGTATGACTAATCACAGCATTGTAATCAGGCATCTCAATCTCGCCAACTACTTTTAACAAATCAACAATTACCGGCAAATTAATCGCTATAACGGCATCAAAAGAAACGCCAGCGCTTGCCTCAACAAACCATGCGCATTTTTGCGCGCTGGCGGCAAAATCTGGAAACCAGTTGCAGTCCTGCGTCTGCCATCTGGGATTTAATACGCGCAAAGGCTTGGGCGATAAAATGTTTGAATCTATGCCAAAATTCAAATCATAACTGCCGCCTCCAGGCACTTCCAACTTTTGAATCTCCCCTTGATAAATATCAAGTACTGCCATGGAACCTATAAATCCGCCGGTAGGCCGCATTTCCAAATTGTTTTGAAATAACAGTAAATATCGCCGATTTGCATCCTCGCCCAACAATATCAACAAATAATTTAGCGAATCTACAGCATTGTCTATTTGGGAAGATAAGGCTTGTGATATTAATTTTAAATCGTTAATCTTTTGCGCTATTCCAGCAAATTCTGCTGATTCGCCTGATGATAAACTTGACGGCTCAATTTTGCTCAAAGATTCGCTGGCGGCAAGTAAATAAGGCCTGGCTGCTGTTAGTTCGTTTTGAAAAACTTTTATCTTTACCGCTAAAGTTTGATCGCCAGCTGTTAAATTGGCAGATGATAAAATATAACCGGCTTGACTGATATTTTGCGCTACTGTAAATAAATGATAATAATTGCGGCCCTTTGGCGATATTTTGACTAAAATTGATGCTAAGCCGCCGGCTTGATTTAATTCTTGCTCTATGTCTTTTAAAATCTGACTTGAGTTTAAAAAATGCCCGCGCGAACTCTTAAAATCTAAATTATTGATTGCCGACTTCGCCGCCTCAAATTCTTGCATAACAGAAGTTGCTTGGCCCAAAACGCGACCCTTGACTTTGGCAAAACGCTGATAGCCAAAAAAAGATATTGACGCGACGATGATTAAAAGCAAAAAAAACAAAACATGTCTCTGAAAAAATGATGCCCGCTTCTCCAAATTTTTCTGAAAATAACTTTCAAACATAAAAACTTTCTACTCTTTAATTTTGAAATTTGAATTTTAAATTTTGAGCTTGTTTACCACCTCCTTCATCTTCATTCCATGAGACCCCTTAACCAAAACCACATCGTCTGTCCGCACGACATCGCGCAAATAATCAATCAATTTATTTTGATCCTCAAAATGCTGAACCCGGCTTTTTGACATTCCAGCTTCTTCCGCGCTCTCGCCAATCATTTTAGCCCGCTCCCCATAAGTTAATAATAAATCAATGTTCTGACGCGCCGCGCATTCTCCAACACATCTATGGCCTTTATCCTCAAACGAACCCAATTCCAGCATATCTCCTAAAACCGCGATCCGTCTTTTGCCTGTTGGAAAATCTAGTAATGATTGCAAAGCCGCACATACGGAAACAGGAGCGGCGTTATAACTATCATCAATCAGCCAGGTATTATTTTGACCTTTTTTGACTGTAAAACGACCCGGCAGACTCTGAAATTTTTCCAAACCCTGCGCGATTTCCAAAATTGTCAACTTATAAATACTAGCGCAAGTGGCGGCGGCAAGCAAGCTGTAAATTTGGTGCGCGGCGGAGATGTTCGGCGCAAACACCGGCGTTGCCGTGTCTTTATATAATAATTTAAAATAAAGGCCTATTTGATTATCTTTTAAAATGACTTTAACATCCTGCGCTCTTATTGCCGCCTCTTGATTATTTAGTCCGTAAGCTAAAATTCGAGCCCTAGTCTTGCCGGCCATTTTTTTAACATTTTCATCATCAAAATTTAAAACAGCGTAGCCCTCAGGCGGCAAGCATTCAATAATCTGACGCTTTTCAGAAATAATTTGAGAAAACTTAGCAAACTTCTCCAAATGAACTTGGGAAATAGAAGTAATAATGCTAATTTTGGGCTTAATAAAAGACATAAAATATTTAATGTCGCCGGGCTTATCAGCCGCCATTTCTAAAACCAAAATTTGAGGATATTTCTTTGATTTAACAATAATTAAACGAACTGCTTTTAACAAAACAAAAAACCATCTAAACATTGACTGGCCTGGAGCCGGAACATCGGCTCCTATAATCGCCGCCGGCACCCCAAATTCCGTGCCATAATTCTTATCCGTTCTCCATGTCGCAAACTTTTGGCTCAAAACCTGAAAAACCGCCTCCTTCGCAGATGTCTTGCCAACACTGCCGGTAATGGCGATGATGTCTGGTCTGTATTTTTTAAGAATAATGGCAGATAGCCAGCGCAAAGTGGATTTTAGAAATGATCTTAGCATAAAATAATGTCAAATTTCAAATTTCAAATGTCAAATCAATATCAAAATCCAAAATCTAAACCTGTCATTTGACATTTGACATTTGACATTTGGATTTTGACATTTGACATTTTAGTTTATTCTTCCGGCGGTATCTCAAAATAATTCAGCAAAAATTTGATAAGCTCGCCAAATAACGGCGCGGTTGAATCAGAGGCAAAACGCACCGCGGTTGGTTTGTCAAGTTTAATCAATATAACAAAACTTGGACTCCTGTTTCCAACTGGACCAAATCCTATAAAAGAATGAATAGTTTCCTCGCTATAACCAGGACCATCGCTTTTTGGAACCTGGGCAGTGCCAGTCTTGCCTGCGATTTTATAGCCCGAGACCGCAGCTTTTTTATCATAGCCATTTTGCACTGCAGAGACAAGCATCATAGTTAAAGTATCGGCAGTCTCTTTTGAAATCACGCGATTCCCCTCTCTAAGTTTAAAACTATCATCAATAGTCTCTATTATAGTCGGCCTAACTAAAGTGCCTCCGCGCGCAATAGCGGCATACGCGGCAATAAGCTGAATTGGCGTCACGGTAATGCCTTGCCCAAAAGAAGCTGTAGCGGCGTATATTTCTTTTATTTGCTGGAGGGAACTAATGTCTCCGTCAACTTCGGACGCAAGCTCAATTCCGGTTAATTTGCCAAAGCCAAACCCATCAACATAATCAGCAAAAACTGCCGCGCCTGCCGATCTCATGGCAAAAATAGCCCCTGTGTTTAAAGATTTATTCAAGACATCAACCATAGTATTTGTGCCGTGCGCCTTGCCGTCAAAATTGCGAATAGTATAATTGCCAATCCTTACCGAGCCAGTGTCTAAATATGTTGTCCAAGGAGTTATTTTTCCGGTATCAAGAGCAGCGGCCATAACAATTGGTTTAAATATAGAACCGGGCTCATATTCTAAGGCGACCGCTGGATTGACAAAATTAGCCGCTATTTCTTCGCCATAATCATTAGAATTAAAATTAGGGCTTGCGCACAAGGCATACAATTTGCCATTTTGAGAATTCATAATAATCACTGCTCCGCCCAGGGCTCCATACCGATCTACATACTCTTGCAGCGAGGTGCAGGCTTCGTATTGAATATTTTTGTCAATAGTTAAAATAATATCCTGTCCATCTTTAGCTTCTTTTACCGCTCTCTTTCCTATGGCTATGGGCCGGCCAAAAACATCTTTTTCTCCCAAAATCAAACCGTTTTGACCGCGCAATATTGAATCAAAATACTCTTCTAATCCGTATTGCCCCTTACGCTCATGCCCATCGTCTGCAAAACCTAAAAATCCTGTTAAATGCGCGGAAAGGCCGTCTTCAACATAATATCTTTCAAAATATTCCTCAAAACCATAAATAGTTTTATCTAATTTTTTTTGACTCAAAATTTTTACGATAGAATCTTTTTCTTCTTCAGTCAATCCTTTGCTTAAGCATTCATAAGGATCTTGGTACTGCTCTAACTTAGGTAATATATCATGTTTATTTTGATTTAATAATTCAGCCAAAATATCTGCCGTTAATTGCGCGTCTTTGATATTTTTCGGCACAACATAAAAATTATAAACAGGCCTATTGATAACTAAAGGCAAATTTTCGCCTGTTGACAAATCCTGCCAAAAAATTCTTCCCCTTTTAGCAATAACAGTATGATAGATATTATATTGCTTAGCCGCTTGGACACTAAAAACTTTATGCTGTAAAACTTGCAGTCTAAATAATTGCCCCAAAATTAAACTGCCCAGAATTAAAAAAAATACGATAAGAAAATCAACGCGGCCAAATTGTCTGTTTAATTTGCGCTTTTTAGCGCGGCCGCTTATTCTTACCATATTTTTATCGTTTAGATACTGCTAAAGAAGATGGTTTTTGGGCTATATAAACGAACCGTGCTTCAGCGATTAATCCTCGTTCTAATGCTTTCTGCTCTATTTCATTCAAGTTAATCTCGCGGCTCAAATCCATAATAAACTTGCTATTATCTCTTTCCAGATCAGCTGTGTCTTGTTTTAATCCAGCTATTGTCTCTCCGGATTTAGATAAAGAAGTAACCGTATGGAAATACAAAAGACCGCTTGCGACTATAATTGCTATGATTATTGCTCTGACTATAACTTTCATGTTTATGACGAATAGAACCTTTTAGGCGGGTTTATAATTTTTCCGCCGCGCGCAGTTTTGCGCTTCTGGCTCTTGAATTTTGATAAATTTCTTTTTCTCTTGGAATAAACGCTTTTTTTGTGATAATTTTTAATTTTGGCTGATGATGACAGCGGCAAACAGGAAATTCTAACGGACAGACGCATATTTTTGATTCTTGGCGGAAATATTGTTTGACTATCCTGTCTTCTAAAGAATGATATGATATTACCGCTATTCTTCCGCCCGGAGATAATATTTTGACTATTTGCGGCAAAACTTTTTGCAAATTATCTAATTCCTGATTAACTTCTATCCGTATTGCCTGCCATACGCGAGCCAGAAATTTAATTTGCGGTGGAGAGAGCCTATTCCCCGCGTCTGCATTGAAGCGGGGATATATGGCTCTAACAAGCATGGAGGTTCTATTGATAAATTGATCCCGCCTTGCAGAATCAATTTTGCGGGCAATCGCACCGGCGTTTTTGATTTCGCCGTATTTTTGGAAAATCTCTTTTAGTTTTTGTTTTGAATATTGATTGATTATTTCGCCGGCGCTTAACCCTCCTTGCCCGCCCGTTTGGCGGGCCTGCCCGCCGGCAAAGCTCATATTTAATGGACTGTCTTTTTGAAAACTAAATCCGCGGTCCGCTTGATCAAGTTGATAAGAAGACATTCCTAAATCTAACAAAACTGCATGCACTGGTTTAAAATCTGTCTGATTAACGATTGACTCTATATTTACAAAATTATCTTGGACTAAAAATAACCGCTTTTGTAATTGGTAATTAGTAATTAGTAATTGACCTCTTTTGATAGCCGCCGGATCCGCGTCAATGCCTAATAACTTTCCGCTCGGAGCTATCTTGTTTAATATCGCTTGACTATGCCCTCCGCCGCCGAAAGTGCAGTCTATGACATTATGGCCGGGTTTGAGGTTAAGCAGCGCGATTACTTCTTTTAATAAAACTGGGGTGTGATACTGCATTAAATTTTCAATTTTCAATTTCTAATTTTTAAACAATTTCTAATGTTTTAATTTTT
>JBBTVS010000074.1:0-2791 GCA_038078695.1 Patescibacteria group bacterium | reverse complement strand
ACTTTGGCTGTTGCTTCAGTTGTAATTTCGCCTCGTCCGTCTAAAGCATTGCCGATTGGATCTATAATCCGGCCAATCAATTTCTCGCCAACCGGCACCTGCAAAACTTTGCCGGTGGCTTCTACTATGTCTCCTTGTTTGATTTTTTCCCATTCGCCAAGAACGATTGCGCCTAAATCATTTTTAGTTAAATTTAAAACTAAGCCGTAAATATTGGTTTTAGAAAAAAGCACCATTTCTCCCATCAAAGCTTCGGACAGGCCGGAAATTAAAGCGGCTCCGTCTTTTATTTCCTTAACTTCGCCAATCTGCCGTATTTTGGCTTGGGTCGGAAGATTTTGAATCTGGCTTTTAAGTTTATCAATGATGGATTGTTGGAAGGTGTTTGGCATTTTAATACAATTCTTTATACAAATTAAAATTTTCCTGCAAAGATTCTAAAACATACTTAATTTAGCCTGCACCGAATTATCAATCTCGCGGTCGTTGATTTTAATTTTGATGCCGGCTATCAAGGCTGGATCCAGGCACCATTTAAAAGCTACCGCTTTGTCAATGTCAATTTTGTTTAATTCATCAATAAGCCATTTTTTTAATTGATCTGATAGCGGTTTGGCAGTAGTTATCACAACTTCTTTTGCGTTTTTCATTTCTTCGCTTATGTCATCCAACAGCGATAATTTTTGCTCATCTGACAATAAAATCAAAAAGTGCTTAATCTCATTAGTTAAAAAATCGCCAAACCAGTCTTCAAGCATTTTGAGTTTAGTTTGACTGTCAGCGGCTTTTTCTAGAGTTTCTTTTTTTCCCGAATTTAAAAAATTTTTGGCAATCTGCAAGTGCTTTAAAGCCATTGGAAATTTTTCCTGTCCAACGATTTTTTCTAATGATTTAAGATAGGTTGAAATTACGCTCATATTATTTTTTAGATCTTATGATTTTGTTAGAGTTTTGACGGCATCTTCAATAAGTTTTTTCTCCGTATTTTGATCTATTTTCTGCTCAAGAATTTTAGCCGCAAGTTCAGCCGCGGCCGCTTTAACTTCATCTTCTAATGATTTTAAAATCTGGGCTTTTTCTTCTTGGGCAAGCTCACGGGCTTCGGTGATTATCTTTTTTGATTCAGCCTCGGTGCGCGCTTTCATTTCTTGATGCATTTTTTGCTGTCTTTCCTCTAATTTTCTGCCCATATCCTCAATCTCGCCTCTTTGTTCCGACATCTTTTTTTTGAATTCCTCTTCTAATTCTTTTGATTTTTGTTCAAGCTCGCTGGCTTTATTTAAGCTGTCGCTTACCTTTTTTTCTCGTTCAGCCAAGAGTTTTTTGATCGGCTTATACAAAAGAAACCACAGAGCGCCAAAAAGCACCGCAAAGTTAATAATTTGCCATAATAAAATTTTTCCTTGTATGCCAAAACTTTTTAAAACTGTTTCCATAAAATTAAACGAACCGAATAATTAAAGCAACTACCAAAGCAAAAATCATTATTGCCTCGGTAAAAGCGATACCTAAAATCATGTTAGTTTGAATTTTAGAGGTCGCTTCCGGATTGCGGCCAATAGCCTCCAGCGCCTTGCCCACTAAAATTCCCATGCCTAAGCCAGGGCCTATAGCGCCAAAACCAACGGCTAAAGCCATGGCAATAAGTCTTAGATCTGAATTCATATAAAATAAATGGATCAGCCAAATAACAAATTTAATTAATTTAAATCAATTCGTTATGGTTGATATTAAATATCAATATTTAAAAAAGTCAAAGTAAAATTCTAATGATTTTCTCCGCCGTGCGGAATCATTGCTACTTTCATAAATACTAAAGTAAGCATAGCAAACACAAAGGCTTGAATTACTGCCACGAAAAGCTCTAACCCGTAAAACGGCAATGGAACAAAATAAGGCATAAGCATCAGCATCACTGATAAAAGCACTTCTCCGGCAAAGATATTGCCGAACAGGCGAAAGGAAAATGAGATGATTTTTGCTATTTCTGAAATTGTTTCTAAAATGCCGACAAAGAATTTAATTGGATGGGAAAAGTTAATAAATTTTTTAATATAGCCGATGCCCAATGTTTTAAATCCAACTGCCTGAATCATAATAACAGAAATTAAGGCTAATGCAATAGTCATATTAAGATCAGCGGAGCCGGGCCGAAACAGAGGCGTAAATTTCTCCTGTTCAAAAAAGCCAATACTGCCCACCCCGGGAATAATCTCAAAAATATTGCCGGCAAAGACAAAAATAAAAATAGACGCAATAAAAGGAACTGCTTTTTCCGCTGTCTTTTTTTCTCCTAACACATTCTCGCAGAGATTTAAAAAGAAAAGATAGAGAGTTTCTAAAATCAGCTGGCCGCCGCTTGGGATCATCTTTTTCCCGCGCATTGCTAATGCTACAAGAAGTATAATTAAAACTATCCCCACCCATGTTGTTAAAAGAGAATTAGTGACGGAAAAATTGCCGATTTTAAAAACTTCTTCCGCGGCTATGGATATTGATGACATAGAATTGAATTATTATAAACGATAGATTGCTTACTTGTCAATTTTCTTGGCTTGATTCATGGCTTTCCTTTTTTCTTTTTACGTATTTGATTACCTCGTCAGCGGCTTGGGAGAGGACATTTGCGGCAGTAGTAATTATTTCTGATTTTTTTGCCATTCCTTGTATAAATTGCCGTACTGATTCAAGAGGTTTGGTAATTGAGCCTGTGATTTTGCGGACATCTTTGAGCACGGTCAGCAGATAATAAAGAGTAAGGCAGAGAAGGACGGCTGTTGCGGCGATTGAG
>JBBTVS010000073.1:0-1138 GCA_038078695.1 Patescibacteria group bacterium | reverse complement strand
GTGTTTTAGTTTTATTTTTCGCTTTATACAATATCAATTCCCAATTAAATGTTTTAGGATTTTCCAGTTTCAGCGATATAAAATTGAGTTCTAATCAACGGCCGGCCCAGAGCGGCGGAGATGGCTTGCCGCCGATTGAAAACGGCAAACAAATTTTAAAAATGGATGCCTCCAGTTCTGGCTATCGGCCTAATTATTTAAAGGTTAAAGCCGGCATTCCGGTTCGCTGGGAGATTACTGACACAGGCACGAGCGGCTGCACCAATGCCATTATTGCTAAAGGTTTATTTAGCGAAGAAATTCCTCTTACTCCGGGCGAGACAAGCATTAAAGAATTTACGCCGGAAAAGCCTGGGAGATATAAATTTTCCTGCTGGATGGGAATGGTTTCAGGAATTATAGAAGTGGTTGATAGCAAACTTGCGGCAAAAAATTCCGAGGCCTACGCTCAAGCCGCAAATTTAGATAACAGTGACGTTGTTCCTTCCGGCGCCAAAGGATGCGGTTGCGGAGGCGGAGGTAGCGCCTGCGGCGCAAGGTAAAAATATAATTTTATTTTTAAGTTATGGCAATAAAAAATAGACACTGGTTAATAATGATTGTATGTTGTCTTTTAGCAATGCTGGCTATCGTTATATTGCCTAAATATTTTAATTTTGGCTCATTAGCCTTTTTATTAATTTTACTTTGCCCATTATTTCATATTGTTTTAATGAAATTAATGATGAGCAAGAAAACTAAAAAAGCTAAAAATAGTTGTCATTAAATTAAACTTTAATGAAGTAAACTAAAATCTACCTATGCAAAAAACAAAATTCAAAATTAAAGGCATGCATTGCAATTCTTGCGCCCTTTTAATTGAAGAAAAATTAAAAAATATGCGCGGACTGATTAAGGCAAAAATCAGTTATGATTCAGGGATGGGAGTAATAATGTACGATGAAAATACGATTCAAGAAACGCAAATTCAAGGCGAGATTGAAAAAGCCGGAAATTATCAGATTGAAAAAATTAAAGAGGAATCAGAAGAGAAATCAGAGGAGAAATTAAAAAGAGAAGAGAGTCAGCCAATAGTTGATCATAAAAACACACTAACAAGTTCTTCGCCTAAAATGATGTTTTCTTTAGGCTTCTTAGT
>JBBTVS010000072.1:0-1409 GCA_038078695.1 Patescibacteria group bacterium | reverse complement strand
ATGTCGGCGCTGTAATCTTGCCGCTTTACAATCAGGAACTGGAGCTAAACCCGGCGCTGTTTTTAGAAAGAGCTGACAAACGGCCGATGTTTCCGGTTTTAGGCCAGGGTAATGAAAGCCAAAGAGCCGCTGAAAAATATTTTTCCGCAGGCCATCATTTAAGCAGGTTTAAAGATAAGGGAACTTTGGTTGTTTGTTTTGGACTGCCGGAATTAGTTTCAGAGCAGGCAGAGCAGTTTCGCCAAAACATAGATCAGAGCGAACAGGCGGTAATCGGCATTGACTATTCTTTGGATTTGCTTTTAGGTAATATAAAAAAAGTGATAAATAAGAACAAGACGCCCAAAGAGATAAAGATTGTAATTGATAATCTAAAATTTGCCTCCGCCTTCTCTGTTTTAAATGAAGAAAATAAACCGGGTTTAGGCATTTTAAGAGAGCTTGCGGTTTTAACGCAATTGGATGAATTGAAAGATAAAAAAATTGATCTAAAATTAAAAGTTAAAAATAAAGAAAAGCTCTTAAGTGAGTGGCTGAAAGACGAAAATCTATTTACTCAATCTAACCATTTGGACATATCTACAAAGGCAGGCACAGACAGAGTAGAAAATATCCAAACCCTAAAAAAGCATTTAACAGAGTTTGCCGCTTGGCTAAATCTGCCGGTTAAGCTTCCGAAGTATCTTGAGCAATATCAAGATTTATCCAAGATCAAACAGCATGATCTTAATAAAGATAAAGAAGCTTATACAAAACTGCCGGCCAGCGAAAGAAATCAAATTGCTAAATTGCTAACTTGGGTTCAGAGCATCCCCGGCGATGCTCAGAATATTACCGGAAACCCAGAAGGCTATAAAGAATTTATAGCTAAATTGCTTAATCGCGAGCGAGATCAGATAAAAAGTCTAAGCGCGCTTGTTTTAGAAAAATCCGCTAAAAATAATTATTCTCTGTTGTCCCAAGAACAACAGCGGGCTTTAGATAAAATTCCGGGAATTATTTCTAAAGAAGATTCTAACCTAATCCGCAAGGCTGCTAAAGAATGGGGTGAAATAAAACAATTAGCTGATCCGCAAGAAGCCGCCGCTGGAATTCGTCAAGCGCTGGGGTTACCTGCTGTCCTGCAGTCTTGATTGTCATTGCGAGCGACTGAAAGGAGCGAAGCAATCTCTTTTTAGTTTAATAAAGGATTGCTTCGTTGGCTACGCCTCCTCGCAATGACATTAGAGAAAGTATTTTTTCGCAGTAAAAACGAAAAACCTCTAAATCTTTAATTTAAGCAAAGATTCAGTGAATCTATGGCTTAAAAAGAATTCAGATTTAGAGGTTTTAATTTTTTCCGTCTTTGTTCGGACTGACTTCGTCCTATTCCCAGTGGGAAAAGGACAAAGAACAGCCACAAAAGATGG
>JBBTVS010000071.1:0-7117 GCA_038078695.1 Patescibacteria group bacterium | reverse complement strand
AAATTCAAAAAATTTAAAGAACTGGCGATATTCTTTTTGATTTACGTATATCCGCCCTTTGCCGTCAGGATAAAGCCTTACCTGTGCAACCGCTTCTTTACGCCTGCCCAAGCCATAAAAATATTTTCTCTTGGCAAACAGCTCTTCTAATTTTTTGGTATTTTTTTGTTTTTTATTATTTTGTAAAGCCATATTCATTATTACTTAATCTTTAACATCTTAAACCGTTCTTTGCGAAGTCTATTTTTTGGCAGCATATTCCAAACAGCTTTTTTTAATAATTCTGCTTTTGGAAATTCTTTCATTCTTTTCTTATTTAAATGCCCAACATAACCGGTATGTTTATAATATATTTTTTGATCCATTTTATTCCCGCTAACCCCCAACTCATCAATATTAACCACTTCTACCGCTTCCCCGGCATTTTTATACGGCACATAATCAGCCTTGTGTTTGCCTATTAAAAATTGACTGATTTCGCTGGCTAATCTGCCTAATATTTTATTTTTAGCGTCAATCGTAATCATGATTTATGAGTTATGAAACAAATTCTATATGCGCCATTTCCGCGCCATCACCTTTTCTAACGCCTATTTTCCTAATGCGCGTGTAGCCGCCAGTTCTTTCTTTATAACGAGGCGCTATTTCATCCATTAATTTTCTAACTGCGCCCATTTTAGGCAAATAAGAAATAAGTTTCCTCCTAGCTGTTAGATTTTGTTTCTTTGCTGCGGTAATTAATTTCTCTGTTACGGAACGCAAAAGTTTAGCTTTAACTTTTGTAGTTATTATTTTCTCGTGCAGAATTAAAGATACTGCCTGATTTCGCAGTTCGGGTTGTTTTTTTCTTTTTTGCTTAGATAATTTTTTAGATATTTTTTTGTGCCGCATAAAATTTAGCCTATATCATTTTTTTGTTTTTCTATTTTTAGATTTCTTTATTTTTTTGTTTTCCTGTTTCTCTCTCCCTTCATCTTTCAGTTTTTCTGCTTGGCCGCCGTTTCCCAATGCTTGTTCAAGTATAAAATTAAATTGTTCTACCGCAATTTGAGCAGACTCTTTAACGGCTTGGGCCACAGAAACAGTTCCATTTGTTTCAATATCCAATAATAATTTATCGTAATCAGTTCTTTTGCCAACTCTAACATCTTCTATTACATAACCTATTGATTTAATTGGCGAAAATACTGCATCAATCGCAATAACTCCTAATTCAGTTCTTTTTTCTCTATCCTCCACTTTGCTAAAACCCAATCCTTTTTCAACCGTCACTTCCAAAACTAATTGAGCATCTTTATGCGTTAAATCAGCTATATGCTGTTCGGCATTCATTATTTCTACATTTGGATTCTTTTTAAAACTAACGGCTGTAATCTTTTTTTTGCCTTTTACTTCTAAAGACAGCTTTTCCGGTCCATCTGTATGCAGTTTTAAATTTAACTGTTTTAAATTTAAGATGATTTCCAATACTTCTTCTTTAATATGAGGCAGCGTCATAAATTCATGATTAGCTCCTTCTATTTTTATAGAAGTAATGGCCGCGCCTTCTAACGAAGAAAGAAGCACCCTTCTTAAAAAGTTGCCTATACTATGTCCATATCCTGGGTATAAAGGAGAAATATCTACCTGTGCGCTAAAAGGCTTATCTTTTGCTGGCGTAATCTTAAAAAGCGATGGCAAAGAAATATTCATGGAACATGGAACTTATAACTTGGAACTTATAACTTAAAAATCAAAGTAATAAGTTACAGGTTATGAGTTATAAGTTATGAATTAATTAAACTCTTCTCGGTTTGGGCGGCCTTGGGCCGTTATGAGGAATTGGAGTAATGTCTTTGATGGATTTTATAATAAGCCCTCCATTGCTTAAACTTCTAATTGCTGATTCTCTTCCATGTCCTATGCCCTTAACATACACATCCAATTCTTTTAAATTAAAAGGTTTTAATTTTTGCACAATCTGTTCAGCTATTTGAGTGGCAGCGTATGGGGTTGATTTTTTAGGCCCTTTAAAGCCCTGAGAACCAGCAGAAGACCAAACCAAAACATTACCGCTCATATCTGTAATTGTCATAACAGTATTATTATAAGTTGCGTTAATATATGCTTTTCCTTTAGATATCAATCGTTTTTTAGCCATAGTTTAAGTTTTCTGCGCTGATTTAGCTCGGCCAGAACCCATTGTTTTTCTAACATTGCCTCTTACAGTGCGGGAATTGGTTTTTGTCCGCTGTCCTCTGACAGGTAAGTTTTTTCTATGCCTTGTTCCTTTATAGCTTCCAATATCTTGAAGCATTTTGATATTCTGCTTAACTTCAAGACGCAGCTCGCCTTCAACTTTATATTTTTTTTCTATATTTTGCCTTAAAGCATTTTCTTCTGCTGTTGTTAAATCTTGAGTTTTTTTATCAAAATTTATATCTGCCTCTTTTAAAATTTGAGCGGCTCTTGATCTGCCTATGCCATAAATATAAGTCAATGCAATAGCTATTCTTTTGTTATTAGGAAGATTAACTCCCGCGATTCTAATCATATTTATCCTTGTCTTTGTTTATGCGAAGGATTAGACTTGCCGTCTTTACTTTTACAATAAATATAAAGGCGCTTACCCCTTTTTATTATTTTGCAATTATTACATCTTTTTTTAATTGACGCTTGAACTTTCATAAATTAAAGCCTGTAGATTACTCGCCCTTTAGTTAAATCATATTGGCTCATCTCTATCTTTACTTTATCGCCGGGCATAAGCATTATTCTGTTCATTCTTATTTTGCCGGAGAGCCGCGCCAAAATTATATGCCCATTTTCTAAAACAACTTTAAAAGTCGCAGAAGGCAAAGCTTCCTCTATTACTCCTTGTGTTTCTATAAATCCTTTTTTATTAATTTTAAAATCTAATTGTTTTTCGTTTTTATTATTTGATGAATTCTGATTAGATGAATTTATCATTTATATTTATTTTGAGTATAACTGGTTGTAAGATGGCTGTCAAGGAGTTTTAAGATTTTTTAAAACCAACTGAATCCTCTTCTCCCCATGCCACTCATTAATTTCAATGTTATATATAACATCAACAATATCTCCATGCTTAATCTGTTTATGACACTCTTGACACCGAAAAAAAACCGCTTCTTGCTCGGTTTTGTTTTGCTCTAATATTATTTTAATGTGATCCTGCTTTAATCCCATAACGCGTACAGATCGCACCTTAGCGCCTTTGGTTAAAAAGAGAGGCTTGGCATTAGCCGCGCCAAAAGGCTCCATGCGATTAATCTCGCGCAACAACCCCCAAGTAATGTCAGAAAATTGAATCTCCACTGATACTTGCGTCCGCGGAATTAAATCATCATCTTTCAATTCTTGGCGAGCGTAATTTTCCAACTTTTGTTTAAATTGACGGATAAGCCTAAGTTGACAGTCTGCAAAAGTAAATCCGCAAGCCTGCGAATGCCCACCGTATTTTCTAAATAAATTTTTTACTTGCTCCAAACCAGCCATCACATCAAATTTTTCAATTGAACGACCAGAACCAGACAGTCCATGCTCTGCCAAGCTTATTACAAAAGCCGGGCGGTTAAATTTGTCTGTTAATCTTCCGGCAGCTAAACCGATTAAACCGACTGGCCATTTGTCCTTTTTAAGATTATAAGCAATCAATATCCTATCTTTATTTTCTATTTGCGGCTTAATTTGAACTTCGCATTTTTTAAATATCAGTTCAGTCATTTTTTGCCTATACTCATTGGTTTTATTTAATTTCTCGGCTTCTTTTTTAGCCTGGGCTTCTTCCCTCTGGCGCAAGAGATCAAAAGCTATATTAGCATGATCTAGTCTCCCGGCGGCATTAATGCGCGGGCCTATCATAAATCCAATCTCGTAGGTCCCTATTTGTTTTTTAATCTGTGCCGCGCGTATTAAAGCCTGCAATCCCAAGCGGCGGGTTTTATTTAGGACTACCAATCCCCACTTGACTAACACGCGATTCTCGCCTAGCAAGGGCATAACATCAGCCACCGTAGATATTGCAACTAGATCTAAAACCCATTTTTCAAAAGCCTCTCCTAAATCAATTCTTAACGCTTGCATTACCTTAAAAACAACTCCGCCGGCAGATAATTGTCTAAAAGGGTAAGCCTCTGCCTCAAATTTAGGATTAATAAACCCATAAACAGGTGGGCGTCTTGCAGGCGCTATATGATGATCTATTACTATAACGTCAATTTGGCTATCGGCTAAAGCCTGCAACTCCGCTATATTAGTACTGCCACAGTCGCAGGCAATCAAGAGTTCTATTTTTTTTTGTTTGATGTATTCCACGGCTTTCAAATTAAGCCCATAGCCTTCTTCCTCGCGATGCGGAAGATAAACTTGAATTAAATCTTGAGTCTGACGAATGGCGCGCAGTCCGTACAACTTCTCTAAAGTTTCAATCATCAATACGGATGCGCATACGCCGTCTGCGTCATAATCGCCATAAACCAAAATCCGCTCTTTGTTGGAAGCGGCTTTTAAGATTCGTTTAACCACCGTCTTCATTTCTTTAAATTGATAAGGATCGTACTTTTTTTGATCGTACGCCGGGTTTAAAAATTCATCTATTTCTTCTTGATTTCTGATGCCTCTTTGCCAGAGGATACTCAATATCACTGGATTAAAATCAGAATACTTTTTCAAAAAGTCTGGCGATGGTTGGGGGAGAATTTTATAATGCATTTAGTTCAATATTTTGATGTCAAATTATTTTACCTGATAAACTAAATTTATTCTTACTGTCACCTCTTGCTGGCCAGGTAAAATCTCCGGAGCTGGCGCGGCTTCAGCGCCGCCTCTTCCTCCAAAACTGTCAGATGACATAATTTTTGATTCATAAACTAAAGGTGTTGAATAGTAATCTTCGTACATATTGATTACACGCCCAAGCCGCAAACCGCTTTGTTCAGCAATAATTTTAGCTTTATTTTTAGCTTTTGCAATTGCTGCTTCCACTGCCATACTCCTAAAAGCTTCTTGATCATCAACGGTAAAAGCCAAATCGCCGATTAAATTGGCGCCGGAAGAAGCGGATTTTTCCAAGATAATACCGACTTTCTCAAAATCTCTTATTTTTACTTTTATATCTTGACTCAGCGCGTATCCTTTAGAAATGCGCTCGCCTTTATCAGTCCATTCATAGCGCGGAGACAAATTATAATTGACTGTTTCTAAATCTTTTTCTTCCACTCCCGCATTTTTAATCTCCTTTAAAATCGCGTTGACTTTATCAGTATTTTCTTTGATGATGTTTTCTATTTTTTGACCCTCTGAAGTAACGCCGATTTTAATTAAAGCAATATCAGGCTTGATTACTGCCTTGCCGTCCGCGCTTACCGTAATCTCGCGCGGATAATTGCCCTGCAGATTACGGAAGTTAAAGTAAATTTTAGAAGCGCCGAATAAAATAATGCCGGCGATTAAAATAACGGCAAGCTTATAAAAACGATCAGAAATTTCTATTTTTTTTGCGTTGATGTCCATTTTTTTGATTGACTGTCCAAGCAAATCAAAAGTTCAAAAATTATTATTGAACGATTGAGCCTCTTTGAACAGACATAATAAATTAACTTTTAACTTTGCACTTTAAACTTTAAACTATCACCTCCCCCACCCCGGTCTCGCAAATCCCGGCCGCGTTTGCCTCATCCGTGTCAATATGCATCTGCCAATCAAATTGCGGCGAAACGCGAACCGCGACATTATGAAAAGTAATTTGGCGCACAGGTTTATTATAGCACTTTTGACTTTCATGAGCCACTTGGTCAGTTTTGATATCACTAATAACTTTCACCGCTACAATCTGCCCATTATACAAATCATATTCTTGAGCTTTTTGCAGTGAACAATGAATATGCCTTTGTGCAATCATCACTCCTTTATTTAATTTTATTTGACCGCGCGGCCCCACAATAACAATTCCTCCGATGGTTGATTTATAATCGCCTGACAGTGTCACAACCGGCTCTAAACCTAAACCGATAAAATCGGACCAAGAAAGTTCAATTTGGGTATATTCGCGCACCGGTCCTAATATTCTCAATTGATTATGATCCGGGGCCTTGCCAAAAGTAAAGTCCATATGCGGATTTGCGCCCCATGATTGTAAATTTTGCACCTCCACCACTTCTTGAGCGGCAAATTGACCGGTCTGGGACAGATCTTTAATCGGAGCCAATCGGTAATTTAAACCAAACAGAATCTCAAGGTCTTTTTGAGAAAGGTGGATGTGGCGAGCCGAGATTTCAATGGGAATTGTTATCATGGAACATGGAACATGGAACACATAACACGTGTTCCATGTTATGTGTTATGTGTTCAAACGCCGCATAAACCGCTCTCACGGCTTCAGCGCATCCTGTAATCAACTGCTTAAATTCTGAATCTACCACATCCCCTGCCGCGTAAACCCCAGCGATGTTAGTTTGCGAATAACGATCAATGATAATCTCTTTCTTTTGATTTAATTTGACCCCTATCTGTTCTGCTAAAGCGGAATTAGGTTCATGGCCGATCGCAACAAAAATACCGTCAAGAATGATTTGATTGCTGTTTTGATAAGGACGATCTATTTCTATAGCTTCTATTTTATCATTTCCTAATATCTTAACAAGATTAGCGCTTAAAATAATTTCAATTTTAGAATTCTCGCGAACTTTTTGCAAATTAACAGCCTCGCCTTTTAGTTGCTCTCCTCTGGCGATTAAATATACTTTTTTTGCGAGTCCGACTAATTCCAGAGTCTCGCGAACCGCTGCGTCGCCGCCGCCTACAACCGCGACTGTTTTGTTTTTATAGGCAAACCCGTCGCAAAGGGCGCAGTAATGCACGCCTCTATGCTCAAATTTTTGAGCTTCAGATAAAGGCAGTTTGCGGTATTTTGAACCAGTGGCAAAAAGAACGCTTTTTGCGTTAAATTTTTCTTTTTTAGTCTTTAAGATAAAAATAACCTGACCTCCATGCCAGCTTTCCTGCCTTTCAATGCTTATTATTTGCTCTGCTTTTTCAGTAAATTCATACTCTTTAGCATGTTCTTTAAATTTTAAAAAAAGCTCAAAACCGCTGATTGATTTAAAACCAGGATAAT
>JBBTVS010000070.1:0-2544 GCA_038078695.1 Patescibacteria group bacterium | reverse complement strand
TTTCCTAAAAATTTGAAATTTTCTACTCGAAAGAGTATTTGGCGACAGACCCATAACAGGACTATCCAAGAAGAGTTTATTGATTGGAATGAGAAATATTTAACTGATGTTAATGAATTTAATAAAAAATTAGTTGATTGGTTGCTTTGGTATAATACTCAGAGACCGCACTGGAGTCTGCGACTCCAGTCACCCGTGGATTATTTAATTAATAATAAGCTTTTGTCCAAAATGAGGTGGACTGATACATTAAATTGACATCCATATTATAAGGCGTATAATAAAAATATAATTTAAATATACGCGATATTCGTTTAATATACAAAATTGTGTATAATATACGAAAACATTTCGCATATAAACGAGTTGTCCGAAATTCTCTTTTGTGAAATACTATAAATAAGGAAAATTTTTGGCACTTTTTATTTTTTAATTAATAATTTTTTAACGAGTACTATTATGGAAAACTCAAACGAGCAGTCGCAAGGACAGACTATAAAATGTCCTAAGTGTAAGGAGGATATTCAGCTGGGCGCAAAAAAATGTAAGCATTGTGGTGCTGATTTAAGAAATTGGTTTGTTAAGCACAAAATCATGACAGCCATACTGATTATCATTGGAATCGGAATTATTGGAAGCGCCATGGGTGGTAATGAAACAAAAAACACTTCTGACAACTCATCAACTGCTAATAATTCCCAAGAAGCAAAAAAGGAAGAGTCAAAGAAAGAAGTGGCAGTAGTGGCACCGATAAAAATTACCGCAGTTGATTTGGCAAAAGCTTATGAAGAAAATGAGGTGAAAGCAGACAAGGATTATAAGGATAAAAAGGTGGAAGTCACTGGTAAAATAAAAGATATTGGAGTCATACTTGATCAAACATATGTCGTGCTTTCATCTGGGAAAGATTTTTCAATGACAGACATACAGTGTTTTTTTGATGATAAAGCTCAAATTGATAAAGTTTCTGAATTAAAGAAAGATGCAACTATAACCGTTCAAGGTGTTGTAGATGGAAAGTCGCTGAATGTAGGAGTTAAAAAATGCGAATTGAGATAAAAAGTGCCAAAAATTATCTTTTATACTTTCACAAAAGAGAACTCAAGGGGGCGCTGCGCTTTTGATTTCACTTTTTAGATTTTTTACATTAAGGAAGAAATCAAACCCTCGGACAACACGGCATAAGCGGTTCGGCACTCGGCTCGTGCCTCTCCCAAATTTTTGCTTCATTACATTCCGCAAAAACTTCGCTTATGCCGATACGTTATGTGAAATATAACGCAAAATTAATTTTTAACACATAAAGTAATATGAGCACCTTAGAACAATTTCCGCAACCAGATGATGAATTAACGTCATCTGAACAAACACAGGAGGAAAAAGAGAAAATGAAAATTAACAACACTGCATCATTTCAAGAGGCCATAGGAGCAGGAAATCTCACCGAGGCCGCGGCTTGGTTGGAAAAGGTCAAATCTGACCCTAAATACAACGCCAGCTGGTTCGACCATCGCAGCCGTGAAAATCATGAGAGCTTTCTGCGATGCCGGACAACTAGACGATGCTGAAAAGTACATTGATTACGCTCAGAGCGAAGAAGGCCGCCGCGGCCGGAAAGAAAAAATCGACCGGTTGCGCGGACAAACTGCGTAATTTTCACGGTTGAATTTTGCGTTATACATCGCCTAACACGGGATAAGCGGTTCGGGGCTGGCATGATTTTTTAAAATCAAGGAATTATGCCAGCCCCTCTCCCAAATTCGCTTCCCTTTCATTTTAAGAACATCAACGATTGATGCTTTTAAGATAAACGAGAAGTCAAAAATTGTAAATAACATAAATCGGGAAGCGAACTTCGCTTATCCCGATACGTTATGTGAAATAATTAAAAATTCTTTTGCTCTGCGGACAAATTTAATCGGGGCGAATTAATTTTTTAATTTCTATAACCAAATTTTAAATCTATGAAAAAAACATCCCACTTAGTCATTTTTCTGTTAATCTTTAGTGCCAGTATTTTTTTAACGACTAAATCGACTTCTGCTTTGGGTTCGCCTAGCAAATTAAAGGGAAAAATTTTACTACAAGTAGAATCAAAAGGTGAGGCATGGTATGTTTCCCCTACCGATGGAAAAAGATATAGTATGGGCAGACCAAACGACGCTTTCAATCTAATGCGCAACTTAGGTGTAGGTATTACTAAAAATAATATAAATAAAATTCAAATAGCCAACGAAGGTTTAGGAGGTCAAGACTCTGATGGCGACGGCCTATCTAACGCGGTAGAAGACTCAATCGGAACAGATAAAAATAATATGGATTCAGATGGTGACGGTTATGGCGATAAAGATGAAATTATTAACGGATATAACCCCAAAGGAACTGGGAAATTACCAATCGATAATAATTTTACTAAACAACAATTAGGAAAAATACTTTTACAAGTGGAAAATAAAGGTGAAGCTTGGTATATTAATCCTAATGATAATAAGGGTCTGTCGCCGAAGGCGACTACAAAAATTTTTTTGTAAAAATTTTACAATA
>JBBTVS010000069.1:0-1953 GCA_038078695.1 Patescibacteria group bacterium | reverse complement strand
ATTTATTTTAGACGGCATTCCGCCGGCGCCGCGCGGCATACCTCAAGTAGAAGTAAGTTTTGATCTTGACGCCAACGGCATCTTAAACGTTAAAGCCAAAGATAAAGCAACAGGCAGGGAACAGAAAATTACTATTACCGGCTCAACCGGCTTGTCTCAAGAGGAGATTGACAAAATGAAAAAGGACGCGGAAATGCACGCGGAGGAAGATAAAAAGAAAAAAGAAACAGTTGAAGTCCGCAATATGGCCGATACTTTAGCCTTTACCGCGGAAAAAACTTTAAAAGAAGCCGGGGATAAAGTTTTAGAAAGCGATAAAAAAGATATAGAAGAAAAAATCAAGCAAGTCCGCGAAGTTAAAGATAAAGATGATTTGGAAGCGATTAAAAAAGCGACAGAAGAGTTAAGTCAAGCTATTCAAAAAGTGGGAGCGCAAATGTATCAACAGACGCAACAGCAGAGCGATAATCAACAGCAAAAGTCAGATGAGGACAAATCAGATGGCAATAAAAAAGATAATAAGACAGTGGAAGGGGAGTTTGAGGAGGTAAAGTAAAATTCAGAATTTCCGCCAAAGCCGGACCAGCCTCTGGCTGGCAAAATTGTAAAATTTTGGAACACTAATAATTTTTGAGTTTTAGATAGATTAAATTTGATTTTTTATGAAAAAGACAGAAAATTTATCAAAAATAGATAATCCTGGAATAGAGCAAATTAGGATTAACATTCTTTTCGCGCAAATTGAAGAAAGTCGAAATCCTGATAGTGCTTTAATACCGATGGCTTTAGAAGAGCTTAAGGAACGCAGGGATCAATTAAGTGATGAACAAAAACAAAGATTAGATGAGATAATTACTAGACGAGATCAGTATTTTAAAGAAGAGTTAGAAAAAGCTGCTTAGATAAATTAAAATGTCCAAAGACTATTACCAAACACTCGGCGTCTCAAAAGATGCAACTCAAGATGAAATCAAAAAAGCCTTTAGAAAGCTGGCGCATCAATATCATCCAGACAAAGCAGGTGGTTCTGAAGCCAAGTTTAAAGAGATAAACGAAGCGTATCAGGTTTTGTCCAATCCGGAAAAACGGCAGAAATACGATCAATTCGGATCTACTTTTGAGCAGATGGGCGGCTGGGGCAACGCTAATTGGGAAGATGTAATGCAAGGGTTTAGACAGGGTTTTCGCGAGAAAGGTTTTGATTTCGGCGGCGGCGGTTTTTCCGGCTTTTCTTTTGATTTGGGCGACATCTTTTCCGAATTTTTAGGCGGGGGCGGAGCTCAAGGCAGGACAAAAGTCAGCCGCTCATCAAGAGGCAGAGATTTTGAAGCAGTTTTAGATATTGATTTTAATGAAGCGGTTTTTGGAGGCGAAAAAATTATTAAATTAGAAAAGTTTGATAAATGCTCGCATTGTCAAGGCAATAGAGCAGAGCCGGGCACGTCAATAATTCAATGCAAAAAATGCGGCGGGGCTGGTCAAATTATAAAAGACAGGCAGACAATTTTAGGAATGATGCGCTCGCAGTCAATTTGCCTCCAATGCCATGGAGAAGGAAGCCTGCCAAAGCAAAATTGCAAAGTTTGCAAAGGCGACGGTATGGAACGGAGAGTGAAGAAAATCAAAGTTAACATTCCAGCCGGCATTTCAGACGGAGAGACAATCAGACTCCAAAATCAGGGCGAAATATCGGAGGATTTGCGCAATTATGGAGATTTATATGTTCATGTGCGCGCGCGGAATCATTATAAATTCAAGCGCCAAGGCGATGACATTTATTCCAACGAACCGATCTCGTTTACGCAAGCTGCTCTGGGAGATAAAATTCGGGTTGATACCATTGACGGCAAGGTGGATTTAAAAGTTCTGGCCGGCACAGCCAGCGGCACGGTTTTTAAATTAAAGAAAAAAGGCGTGCCTCATCTGCGCTTTTACGGGCGCGGAGATCATTAT
>JBBTVS010000068.1:3892-12170 GCA_038078695.1 Patescibacteria group bacterium | reverse complement strand
GCTTCAATGTATTTCTTGGCATTGTCCCATGCGGCGCCGCCGGTAGTCATAGAAATTGCGACAAAAAGCCCGGTAATAATTGAACCTATAAGCAACCCTCCTAAAGCAATGGGACCTAACAAAACGCCAACCAAAATCGGCGCTAAAACCGGAATTAAGGCCGGAACAATCATCTGTTTTAAAGCTCCGCGAGTTACAATATCAACCGCCCTGCTGTAATCCGGCTTGGCCGAGCCTTCCATAATGCCTTTAATTTCTCTAAATTGGCGCCGCACTTCTTCTACAACCCGGCCAGCAACCTTGCCCACGGCTTGCATTGAATAAGAAGAAAATAAATACGGCAAAAGTCCGCCGATAAATAAACCAACGATAATGCGCGGGGAGTTAAGTTCAAATGACAAATTGACGCCGCGCGCTGCAAATTCCTGCAAATAAACGGCAAATAAAACCAAGCTCGCCAAAGCAGCGGAGCCAATTGCATAACCCTTGGTTACTGCTTTAGTAGTATTGCCTACCGCATCCAATGGGTCGGTTACTTGTCTAACTGATTCAGGCAGTCCAGCCATCTCGGCAATGCCTCCGGCATTATCAGTGATTGGACCATACGCGTCAATCGCGACAATAATGCCAGTTAATGACAGCATGGACATCGCTGCTATGGCAATGCCGTAAATGCCGCTTAAGCTATAAGCGGCTAAAATGCCGCCGGAAATCACTATTATGGGCCATGCCGTTGACCTCATTCCAACTGCCAGCCCTGAAATAATATTAGTGCCATGTCCTGATTCGCTTGCTTTAGCTATATCCTTAACCGGCTTGTATTTTGTTGATGTATAGTACTCGGTAATGACAAAAATCAATCCAGTAACGGCTAAACCAATCAATGAAGTTAAAAACAAATTATTGACATTTAAGACAGCGCCATCAGAAAAAAAGTAAGAAGTAATAAAATAAAATCCGATAGCGGCAATTATGCCGCTTACGGCCAGCCCTTGATATAAAGCGCCCATAATAGCGCGTTTTTTATTAAGTTTGATAAAAAACGCGCCGATTATGGAAGCTATAATAGCCGCTCCGCCCAAAATTAAAGGATACAAAAGCACTAATTTATTATCAGGATAAATCAAATGTCCTAAAAGCATGGCAGACAAAGCCGTCACCGCATAAGTTTCAAACAGATCAGCGGCCATGCCGGCGCAGTCGCCGACATTATCGCCGACATTATCAGCGATTACCGCCGGGTTGCGCGGATCGTCTTCTGGAATGCCTGCTTCTGCTTTGCCGACCAAATCAGCGCCAACATCCGCGGCTTTGGTATAAATTCCGCCGCCTAATCTCGCAAAAACTGAAATTAGACTCGCGCCAAAACCAAGACCGATAAGCGCGGCAATATCATTAAAAATCAAATAAAAACTACTGACAGCTAATAATGCCAAACTTACTACTAAAAGGCCTGTGATCATTCCAGCGCGAGCCGCTGCGTTAAAAGCTGGATTCATGCCTGATTTAGCCGCTTGCGCGGTGCGGACATTAGCTTTTACGGAAACCATCATGCCGATAATGCCGGCAGCTGCGGATAAAACCGCTCCTGTTAAAAATCCGACGGCCGTAACCCAGCCCAAAGCAATCATCAGCAAAGAAAAAATGCCAAGCGCGATAAAAGCTACGGTCTTGTATTGGCGCCTTAAATACGCCTTGGCGCCGGTTTCAATCGCCTCCGCGATCTCAACCATTTTACCTTCTCCATGATCAAGAGAGATTATTTTTTTGATTAAAATTATCGCGTATGCGATGCCAATTGCTCCGGAAATAATGGGAAAAAATTTTAACATATAAAATCCAAAGCTCAAATGTCAAATATCAAATCAAATCCAAAGCTCAAATGTCAAAAAAACCTATTTGGATTTTGGATTTTGATATTGATTTGACATTTGGATTTTGACGTTTGATTTTAAAAATTCTATCGCCTTCCTGTTCAACAACCTCTCCTCTGCGCTCGCGATTAGTTGCGGCAAATCCACTTGCTTTTTAGCTTCGTTAACGGATCGAAAATGTTGCAAAAAACGATTGACTTCCAATTCCACTTCATCTTTTTTGACTTTCAGATTTTCTTTATCCGCTATTTGCGCAATAATCGCGTCTATTTTTATGCGCTTTTGCGACTCTTCATCAATTCTCTGTTTTAATTCTTCCTCTGTCTTATTAATGCTTTTTAAATAATCCTCCCATTTGCCGCCGGCTCCATCTAAACTAAACTTCATCTCTTCTATCATCTTAGTTTTGACATTCTGTAAAAGCTCGTCTGCTATTTCGCCGAAATGAGATATTTTTATCAACTCCTCCATCATCTCTTGCTCTTGCCTTTGCTCTTCTTTCAACTCAGCCTCTAATTTGATATTTTTGGCTAATTGATTTTTTAAGTCTTGCAAGGTTTTAAACTGAGAATTGATGCAGCTGGCAAAATCATCATTTAATTCCGGCAATTTTACCCAAACTCCTTTTTTAATTTCTTTGTCCTCTGAATTACTTTCTTTAATATTTTCTTGAGCTCGCATTTTTTGCAAATATGCTAATGCTTCATCTATCTGTTTTTCTTCAACTTTGATTTCGCGCGCTTTGATTTTGATTTTTGTTAAATCCGGCAAAACCGCTTCCGGCAAAACGACAACTTCTGCTTTATATTCCACCGGATTACCGGGCGCCGCTTTTAGCACCTCTATTTTAGGCGGCATTGCCGGCTTTAATTTTTGATCTTTCAGCGCTTGGCCGTATGTATCGCGCACTATCTCATTTAAAGATTCAGACAAAAGCGCCATCTCGCCAATTTGATTTTTTATAATTTCATAAGGCGCTTTGCCTGGCCGAAATCCCGGAATTCCTGCCTTTTCTCCCAATTCCAAAGCCTTGCCGCGCAGATATTTTTCATACTTTTCCGGGCTGATGTTGATGTTAAGCTGGATTTTGCCTGGGGCGAATTTTTGAATGGTGATTTGCATAATGCTTGGATTATAAATTCACGAGGCTCAATAATTGGGATGCCTTCAAACTTCACTAATTTTAACAAATGCTTATCACTAGAGACAATTGGTATAATCCCTATTTTTATTAGCTGATCTGTAAATTTAGGATAGATCAAAGTTTGTTTAAGCTCATCTAAGGTCTGACCTGTAAAACACGGGACAATCGTTTTGTCGCGAATAGCTTGATAAATCGGCCGCAAACCCTTTTGCCACAAAAAAGCAGACAATAAAACATTAGTGTCAAAAACTACACGCATAGATTAAGATTTATTTTTAGCCCATTTAACAGCTTTATCTACCATGTCTAAAGTTAGCTTCTTTTTACCAAGTCTTAGCTTCTCTTCATATTTATCCCATGCCGCATCTGCTGGCTGTACAATAAGACGATTCTGCTCTACAAATAGAAATACTTGCCTATTTTGCCAAGGCTTGCGCACTTGTGCCGGCAAAGTCAAAACACCGTTTTTTATAGTAGTTGTGGTAATTTGATTAAAATTTCTCATATATTTATATTATTTATACAGATGGCTATGCGTGCCTAGAACGACAAAAAATACAATCTCTCCGCTATTCAATTCTTTAAACAGTGCCCGCCAATCGCCAGTTACATTAATACTGCGGCATAATTTTAATTTTCCTGTTAATTGATGATTATCTAACAAAGGATGATATTTGTCTTTAATAAATAAAGCCAGTCTCTTTTGGAACGCTATCTTAATTTTATTAGGACTCTTTTTTAACTGCTTGTCAAATTGATTAGCAAAATCTATTTGCATAACTATTTCTTTTTAATCAAACTGCCAACATAAGCAACGGCGTCGTTAGGATCTTTAAAAGAAATTATTTTTCCTTTTTTTAAACCATTTTCTGCTTCCTGCAATGCCTGCAATAAATATTCGCTCGGCTCATCTTGGGCAACGGCGCTAAAATGAATAGTTTTAGTTTTAATCAAATTATTTAAAAAACCGTTGATTAAAGAAGACAGCCCAAAACCTAGCTCATCTGCTATTTGTTGAGCCCTAATCTTAACAATAGGCTTGGTCTTGATATTTATAACCGTTGTTTTCATAGTATGATAAAGTATATACTTTGTAATGCAGTTTGTCAAATCCAAACTGACCCTTTCTACACCATCTCCCGCTCTTGCCGTTTTTGCTTGCAAGAACGGCCAAAAACTAACCAGAAGTCCCTGTGAAATTTTCTACTTTCTTCTATTGACATCGACTTTGTATGCTTTGTAAGTCGAAGTTCAACTTCAATATAATCATAATAATCTAACCCAAAAGCTCTTAAAAAAAATTTCTGATGCACATCACGAAAATTAGCTCCTCGATGATATAACGGGTTGTCAGCGAGTATTTCTTTGATCACACTCTTTAAAATACTTTTTTCTGAATATGTTAAATCTAACCCATAATCTCTTTCATATTGCTCTATAATTTTAAGATACATCTCAACCAAGGGCTCCTCTGTTTTATTTTGCTCTTCAGGCGACCTATCATCACCTATAAAATTTTCTCTCATAATAAATATCCAATATCCAATCTCTAATTTCCATCCTCTTTCTTTTCCTCTGCTTCTCCCAACTCTGCCAATTCCGCCTCTTCCTCTTTTTTCTCTTCTGATTTTTCCTGTTCTACCATTTCTTTAGGTTTTAAGTTTTTAACTTTAGTTTTTCGCTCTTCACTTTTAGCTTTTAGCTTTTTGTCATCTAACCTTTCATCCGCGCTATCTTTACTTTCCACGCTATCAACAGACTCAGTTTTCCCGGCCTGCACAATATCAATCTTCCACCCTGTCAGCTTAGCCGCCAAGCGGACATTCTGCCCGCCCTTGCCTATGGCCAAAGACTGCTGATCTTCTTTAACTATCACTTTAGCTGTTTTAGCTTTTTCGTTAAGTATCTCTACCTTGTCAACTTTAGCTGGCGAAAGCGCCGCGGCAATAAACTTTTCCGAATCTTTGTTCCATTCTATAATATCAATCTTCTCTCCGCTTAATTCATCAATAACAGCGATAACTCTTGCCCCGCGCTGGCCAACGCATGAGCCTATTGGATCAATGTTCTCTTCATGAGCGGCTACCGCTATTTTGGAACGGGATCCAGCCTCGCGAGCTATTTCTTTAATTTCTATAGTGCCAGTTTCCATTTCAGGCACTTCTAACTTAAATAATGCTCTGACTAATTCTTTATGAGTGCGGGAGACAATCACCTCTGGACCTTTCGTGCCCATATCAACGGTTAAAATCATCACTTTTAAGCGCTGTCCAATGCGATACTTCTCTCCTGAAATTTGTTCGCGATAAGGAAGTATGGCATTAACTTTGCCTATATCCACCATAACAACAGAACCCTCAATCCGCTGTATTGTGCCGCTGACCATTTCTCCTTCTTGATTTTTATAAGCGCTAAACACGGTTTCCCGTTCAGCTTCGCGGATTCGCTGAATTATTACCTGTTTGGCCGTTTGCGCGGCCATGCGGCCAAAATCATGCGGCACTTCTAACTCCTCTTCTATTTGATCGCCGATTTTAACGGTTTTCTTTTTGACGCAAGCGTCGGAAATAGTTATTTGAATGCGAGGATTAAATTTTAGAAAAACATGACCTTCTTCTATCAACTTTTTATCGTCTGACAAATCTATGTCCTCCGCGACTTCAATTTTGTCTTGAACCAAATCATCATGCCCATCTTCAATAAAAAGAGCTGCTTTTTTCTTCTGGCGCGCCTGCTTTAAAGCTTCTTCTTTTAACTCCATTGATATGTCTCCAACTACTTCTTTAACATCAAAAACCTTAAACCTGCCTGTCTGAGGCTCTAATTTAACTTTGATATTCTGCAATTTGTCGGCAAAATCTTTGCGATAAGCCGCGGCCAAGGCTAATTCAATAGTAGAAACAACGGATTCTTCGGAAATTTGTTTTTCCTCGCAAATTTGTTTAATAACTTTATATAAGTCCGGCGAAAGCATTTTTTAGAAAGTAGTTTATTAGCTTATTAGCTTCGTCAGCTTGTCAGCTTAGTAGAATATAAATAAGTTATAAACCACTGATTAAAGATAAAAATGACTAGCAGTCAAAACTACTAGTCGCTACTGAAACCATCTGTTGATAACAATATAGCAAATCTTGAAAAAGATGACAAGAGGGAGAAAGTGGAGTATAATGCAAAATGTCAAATGTCAAAATCCAAATGTCAAATCAATATCAAATGACTAAATATCAACTAATGTTTATTATTCTGATTATTTGACATTTGGATTTGATTTGATATTTGAAATTTGACATTTCTCCCATGTTCAAATTCCTCCTCAAACATCTCATCTTAGACAGCCTATATTTCCCAATCTGGTGGTATTCTAAAGGACTGCTAAAAATTCTGCGATGGGCAAAAGAATCCCTAAAAGACGCTGAACGGCTCGCCGCTTTAAAGATCTGGCTCAAGGCTATGTTTAAACCCATGTTTCAAGATTACACTCGCGAAGGCAGAATTGTCAGTTTTTTTATGCGCGCGGTTTTGCTGATTTTTAAATTGTTGATGATGATTGTATGGACGGCAGTTTTGGGAATAGTGATTTTAATCTGGTTAGGATTGCCAATTGGAATAGTTTGGTTACTTATCAAATCATAAAATTTTTATTTAAAAATGATTTCTTATTTAAAAGGCACAATTTTGCAGATTGAGGCTGACACGCTGACTGTGCTTGCAGGCAACATCGGATATCAAATTTTTATGACTGCCGCTGATTTAGGCAAGCTCAAAAAAAATCAGCAAGCAGAACTGCTCTGCCATCATCACATCACAGACCGTTCCCAAGAGCTGTACGGCTTTTTAAATCTTGACCAAAAGCGGCTTTTTAAATTATTGATTGATAATGTAAGCGGCGTGGGTCCAAAATCAGCTTTAAAAATTTTAGATAAAATTAATTTTGATGATATTAAAGCAACGCTGGATCAAGGAAGCACTGATAAATTAGAAGCGCGAGGCTTAACCAGAAAATTAGCTGAAAAAATAATAGTGGGCTTAAAAGGCAAAATCGGCAACGGAAAAGAGCCGTTAAATTTTCAGGCCGCTTCTCTGCAATCTCAAGAGGCGCTGCAAGCTCTCACGAATTTAGGCTACAAAAAATTTGAAGCCCAAGCGGTTTTAAATCAAATTGATGTCAGCGGCAAAAACACGGAAGAAATTATCCGCGCCGCTTTGCGGAGATTATAGTAAAAAATGCCAAAACAACAATATCCAGAGCCAACATAAGGAATACCTGAAACAAAAATGACGGTTAAACAAATTGCAAAACTTGACGGCCTAAATGATTTTTTAAAATCTCAGCCTCATTCCGAACTTCTCCAATCCCCGCTTTGGGGCAAAGTACAGCAAGCCGCCGGCCGGCCTAGTTTTTTATTCGGGATGTTTGATGATTATGAATTGACCGCCTCTTGCCTCATCATCAAACATCAACTCCCATTGGGTAAAAGCTGGCTCTACTCCCCTCGCCTCAATTGGCCTCTAGACTATATGCCGCAGTTAATTGACGAGATTGCGAAAATCGCTAAAAAAGAAAACGCGATATTCTGGAAAGCAGAAAATATAAAAAATCAAATACGAAATACGAAATACGAAATACGAAATACTAATCCTCTCCAACCCCAGGAAACTTTCATAATCAACTTGACTCAATCTGATGATCAGCTCCTAAAAAACATGAAACCCAAAACCCGGTACAATATCCGGCTGGCGCAAAAAAAAGGCGTAAAAACGCGCTGGTCAACTGACGCCGCGGACATCAATGTGTTTTATGATTTGCTGACATCCACGGCGCGGCGCCAGAAAATCAAAATTCACCCAAAAAGTCATTATCAAAATATCTTAAAAATTCTATCTGATCAAAATGCCGCGGCTTTAGCAATAGCGGAAGTTGACTCCAACTCTAAACCGCTTGCCGCTAACTTAATAACCTTTTTTGGAGACACTGCTACCTACCTGCATGGTGGAACTTCTGACGCGCGCCGCTCGTTAATGGCGCCTTATCTGCTACAATGGGAAGCGATAAAAGAAGCGAGGCGCCGCGGCTGCAAATTTTATGATATGGGCGGATGCGCCGTTAAAACTGGAAAAATTGATTTATGGGCGGGCATTTCCCGCTTTAAAACCGGTTTTAACGGAGAATTAACTCAGTTCGGACCAACTTATGATGTAGTGTTTAATCGCGCTTGGCATCTTGGGCTGTTAATTGCCCGCAAGCTCCTTTAATGTCATG
>JBBTVS010000068.1:0-3792 GCA_038078695.1 Patescibacteria group bacterium | reverse complement strand
TCATTTGCCGCATGCAAGGATATTGCTAAATTTAATTGAAGAGGCAAGTTTGCCAATTTTTTAATGCCTTGCGCTATGCCGCAAGTTGAAATTGAAATTCTGCGCGCTCCTATTTTAAAACCATCGTCATCATTTAAAATTCTGACGGCTTCAATAACATTTTCAAAATTCAACATCGGCTCGCCCATGCCCATAAAAACAACATTGCTTATCCTTTGCTTTTCTCCTTTAAGATACCGGGCAAAAAAAAGCGCCTGATCAATAATCTCATCTACTGTTAAGTTTCTTTTTAGTCCAAGCCGTCCTGTTGCGCAAAAATCGCACTTCATGCCGCATCCTGCTTGCGACGACACGCAAACCGTATTTCTTCCGTCTCTATGCCTCATCAATACTGTTTCTATTTTTTCCCTGTCTTTTAAAGTTAAAAGCGCCTTAATAGCCGATTTATTTTCTGACTCAAACAATTTCGCGTTTATCGCAAGCGGAATATCTTGAGACAGTTTTTCCCTTAAATCATTCGGGAGATTTTTTGCTTGTTCCCATGAATCAATAAATTCATAATATATTGCCCTCCGGCATTGTTTTAGCCTAAAAGCAGGCTCGCCTTTTAAACCATCGCTTAATTTTTGGGCGTTTTGAATAAAGTTTAACATTATTTAATTAAAAATTAAATCCAAATAAATAAAACGCCAAAATAGTGTGGATGAGTACTGAAATAAAAAACGCCCGCCATAGGTAACAATGCTTCACATATAATTTTTTGTACCAGCTATATTTAAATAGCCAGTTAAAAATTTTTGACCCGGAGAAACATCTGCAGCTTAAAAAAATCAATAACACAAAAATAATATTGGCAATCCCGGCAATGGATAAAATTTTGGCTGCCATATCTTGATTAATCATATTTAAATTATTTAACTATTAAAGTTCCTTTCATAAAAGTAAACGTGCCTGACTTGTCTGCTTACATCTAATTATATCCGATTAAAAAAATTGGTCAATTGTATTTCAACATCATCTTTCTTAATTTTTTTCTGAATCGCCGCTCGTTGATATGGCTGGCGAAAATTACGGTAATGCCTGCCACGATTGATTCTGTTGAGCCAATGCCAGCCAAAACCCACCCGTTATGCATTACTCCGAGAACAGAGCCGACTATGCCCATAATCGGAGCCATTAAAGCTCCAATTAGCAACCCTAATCTGGCGGGATTTGTGAAGTCCTGTATAATAGACATTTTAAGCAATCCTTTAAATGATCTTGAGCCGACTTTGCCTTCCAGCGCTAATATATTGGCATTTTTATTGTACATAAAAATTGATTGAACAGCGGTAGTTAGAGAAAGCGCGACTGCCGATAAACCAAAAATTATGCCAGCCAAAACAAGCTTATTTTCTTGAATTAATCCTTCCACCGAAAAAGCGCCCCAAGTGGCCAAAGCGAAAACTGGAATCAAAATCTTGCTGCGCTTGGCCAATTCACGCCACGAAAACCCGGAGCCGCGCAAAGCCATAAGTTCGGCTGATTCGCCTAGGAGATCATCGGCAGAAGCGGCAAACAACTTACCTAAGCCGCTAACAAATTTTTCTAAAAAATGAGCGGCCGGACCGATAAAAAGCAATGCTTTAATTATTGACTGAGCGATTTTAGTTCTCTCTTGAGCATTATCTATAATTACTCTAAAGACGGAATAATCAATGGCGATTGGATAAATTATTTCCGAAAGTTCGGTAATAAATCTTTGCTCCTCAGGCTTGATGCCGATATTCTCTTCATCAATCAGAACTACTCTTTTAAATCTTAATCTATCCTTTAATATAATATGCATCGCCTCATCTAAATTTTCATTGTGTCTTTTAGCTTCAGCATAATCTTTCTCTGTAAGTATCGGCAGATGTTTGTCTTTTAATAATTTCGGCAGCCAATTAATTATATAATTGTGCTGGCTATGCACGCTAATCGTATGAATTGCTTTTAGAATATTCTCGGGAGTACGCAAAACAGTCCTGATGCCAATGGCCTTGCCGTCTTGCAAAATCCGTCTGATCTTGACTTTATATTCCGGTTGTTTTTTGAAAATATACCTTATCTCTAAAGGCAAATATTTTTCCCAATCGCATTCTTCAGGCAAGGAAATAACTTCCAATTTATATGAGCCAATCGGCGATTGTTTGGGAGGACGAGAAAATTTTTCAAACATATTTTTTATTTTTGAGTATTTTGGCGGCAATTTTTCTTATCTTTAAAAACTTTTATTTTTTCCTTAAGGTTTTTAAATAAATATACAGTGGATTTACCTTTGCCGATGGCTTTTATCATTTTGATCTTTTTTAATTTTTGCAATTGCAACTGCGCCGTTCGCCGCGGGCAAGATAATATCTCTTCCGCGTCTTTAACGGTAATGCGACCCACTTGGTCCAAAAAGTCAATGATTTTCAATTGTTCCGGCGTCAGGTAGATTTGTGACTTTATTTCGCCGAGAGCGGCGCGGCCGGCTAAGGGCAAAATTTTCTTTTTTACTCCATCAATTTCTTCTTTGAAACCGGTGACAAAATATTCCAGCCATGAGGTGATGTCTGTGCGCCGTTCATCATAAGTTTTTCCCAAATTGATGGCTTTATAATAAGCCGGCCGATCGGTATTATAATAATCTTCCAGGGCAAATAAGCGGCGGAAGTCATAGCCCCGTTGATACAGCACTAACGTGGCTAGTGCCCGCGCCGTGCGGCCGTTTCCATCGTTAAAAGGGTGGATGGCGGCTAACTCCATATGGGCAATGGCGGCCACCAGCACCGTATTGATTTCTTTTTTCTCGCTCGTCTTAAGCCAGGTCAAAAAATCCGCCATGAGTTTGGGAACGTGTTTGGCGTCCGGCCCGGTATAGAGTGTTTCTTGCGGTACGCCAAACTGGCGGCGGACTACATAAATCGGGCCAGGGCGATAACGCCCGCAAAATTGCGGGGACAGGGTTTTGTCAGTCACTAATTTATGGATTTTCAGGATTACTTTCTCGGTTAAGGGTTTTTTCTCAGCTACTGTCTTCTCAATGTATTTGAGCGCGTGCAAGTAATTTTTTACCTCATAAATATCCCGATCCGGCGCGTCAACTTTTTTCTTGGCATACAGAGCTTCAACCTGTTTCATATCCAAACCGTTACCTTCGATTTCCGTAGAATGATGGGTCATGCGGATAATAGCCTGGCGGCGCAAACGAAGTTCTTGCTGGGGCAGGATTTTGGCGCGATCAATAATGCCTTTGGCTTCGGCAATGGCCGTCAGGTCGCTTATGATTTTGTCGGTTAGCTTGTATTTGGGGTTAAACATATTTTTGGGTTACTGCAAGGCAGTATAGTATAAAATTGCGATTCGCGCAAGATTCGCGCAAGATTCGCGCAAGGAAGACCCCCTTTTTGGCGGAAATACTCAAAGCCCAAAAAACCTATCCAAATAATGCCTTATAGAACTCTGGAAATTGTGTCTCTATCAGGTTATTACTTCTTAAGTAAGTTAAATAGTCATTAAAAAAGTCGTTTCTGTTGTTAAAGTTTAAGCTTGGAACTAAGTACTGTTTTACAAATTCCGATGCGTCAAAGGAAATAAGCCTTATCGACACCAAGGTTCTTAAAAACTTCGGAGTATTTTTTTACTTCACTGCAACCGTTTAATCTTTTAATCTCAAGGCTCTTATTTATACTGATTTGGCGCGGTCTGATAAACTAATCAATATCTTTTTAATCAAACTGATTTATCGTTCATTTGGATGCTTGCAGTTGTAGTAAGTCGCTTTACTGA
>JBBTVS010000067.1:0-2276 GCA_038078695.1 Patescibacteria group bacterium | reverse complement strand
AATTCTTTAACAACCAATTTTGACAAATCCGGCACTGGATATTCTTGCGACATCTCTTTAAGCCAGGGATTTTCACTGTTAAGAGAGCTCTGTAAAATACTGGCAGAACTGCCGTAGGCGAATTGTAAATTTTTGTTATTAACTGCTTGCTGATATTCGTTTTTTAATGTCTCAACTAAAGAATTCAGCACAGTTTGATTTTCTGGATTTTTACTCATATCTTTTAATATATCCGCGATCATTATTCCTTGCATGTCCCTATCAATTCCGCTTTTTACCCCATCTTCAATGCCTTGGCCTTGCATTAAATTTTTCATTAAAAGTTCTTGTTGCGACGGTTCCATAGTGGCTAAAAACTCATCGGCGCGATTAGAAAAAGCGCCTAACATCATAAATTTTCTATACTGATAATTATTTGTTTTTTCTAAAAAGTCAGCGCCATTTTCTATGGAACTTAAAAAACGTTTAAACAAGCCCTTTAAAGTAGAGGGGTAATGGCCGTGCGGGCCGGCTAAATCACCGCTGACTATTACAGAGTACAATTCTTCAGCGCTGGCGTTTTCCACTAAAGCAAATCTTTCGTTGTCTGGTCGTTCGTGAAGTGCATTAAGCGTTTTCACTATATTCCGGCCATTCTCTTGTATTAACGGATGATACTTAACTAAATCCGGCTGGCTTGTTATAAAATCCAGACATTTTTGCTTATCAACAGCCATAGCAACAAATTCAGAATAAGTTATTTTGTTATTTACAAATTCAGGGATCATAACTTCTAAATACTGTTTATAAGAAGGAAGGTCTTTTGAAAAATTGTCTCTGATTTTTTCAACCGTCTCAAGTAATTCTTGAATCAATGGATTATCGCTTTTCTCAAGGTCTTGCGCTAAATAAGTGATCTTCATAAAATTCCTGTCAACTACTAATCTGATTACAGCTTCAGCTTTGTTTTGCAGTATTAAGTCAGTTGCTTTTTGTAATATATCAGCATTATTGCTTCCAAAACTAGAAAGTTGATCAACAAAATGAGAGAAATCGTCTGGTTCTGGCTTTGCTTCCGTTTTTTCTCCGCCACAGCCCATCATTATATTACCCAAGCCTATAGCCAATCCGGCCGCGGCCGCTATTTCTGTAAATTTTAATAATGATTTTATTTTAGGGCTTAAATTGGGATGACGCATTACAAATTCTTTTATTCCGTCTTTATACCATCTTAACGCATTAGCGCTGAACTGATCCAAGGAGCCGCGCGACGAGGCAATCATTTGTTCAATTGCTTGCTTTAATTCTTTAGCATCTGTGGTTGCTGATGCCTGCAATTCAGATGGAATCATTCCAGATAGTTCTTTGATAACTAAAGCAATTTCTTTATTAAGGGTTTTCAATTCTTCTTCGGTTAATGCCGCTGCTTCTTCTAATTGATAAATTTCTTTTCGCTCTTCTAATAAAGATTGCAGATAATCAATATTCGCTTTAGCCAAATCAATCTCCTTTTCTTTGACATTTTGAGTATTTTTAGCGTCAAGCAAGGACTTTAATTTTGTTTGAATTATTTGTTTCTGCTCCGGTTCCAATTTTCCGTGACGGCGGAAAGTCCGCTGTTCAACTCTATTTTTGCCAAGCAAATTTTCTTTAATAGCTAACTCTACTTTTAATCTATTCGCTTCTTGCTGAATGTGTTCTATTGTATTGGTTAATTCCTGTTTTTTTGATGGGTTGCTCTCCTGGCCCAAAGCAGTAATTAATTTATATTCCTGATTAGTTAAATTAAGCAAATCTTCATAATCTCCCAAGGTTTTAGATTTTTTAAATTGATCTATAATTTGCCGGGCTTTCAAACATTCTTTTTCAGCCTGTTCTTGTTGTTTCTCCCAATCGGGCATTTCGCCAGATCTTTCTATTGTCCAGCCGTTATTTTTTAATGTTTCTGGCTCAACCATTTCTTCTTCTTTTACGATTCTTCTTTGTACAACTCTTTCTATTCCTTTTGCGTCTTTCTCTGTTTTGCTGATAGATATAGTCAAAATTCTTTGCGCCGCATCAGCGGTGACTAAATGATTTTTAATGTCTTCTAAGTCATTGGCAATCGGCAATGGACCTTCTTCCTGTAAGACATCTTTAACATATTCTGAATTGGCGCGTTCTCTGATGCTCTCGTTAATTTTATTTAAAAATTTTTCGCGGGAAGAATTTCTCTCGTAATCCTGATAACTCTGTTCAATATTTTCAAAATCCGGTTCAAAATCGCGGTGCAATTGTTCAATTACCACTGTTAAGCC
>JBBTVS010000066.1:0-25471 GCA_038078695.1 Patescibacteria group bacterium | reverse complement strand
CTTGTTGTTTTGGGAACTATTTTAGTCGCTTTTCCAGAAAAAAAGCAAAAAACATTTGACAAAATTGTCCGAAATCTTGACGAGCAATATACAGAAGAAAATGTCTATTTCAAATACGTCGGCCCCATTCCGCCCTTTAATTTTGTAAGTGTGTCGATCAGTTTAAATTAAAAAACCAAAAATCAATATGTTTATTCTTGATGATTTAATTTTGCTGCCAGCTCGGGGGTTTATGGCTTTGGTTAAAAAAATTCACGAATTAGCAGAGGCGGAATTAACTGATGAGTCAAAATTAAAAGAACAATTATTGCGATTACAGATGCAATATGAATTTGATCAAATCAGTGAAAAGGAGTACCAAAATGGAGAGGATGAAATTATGGCTCGGCTTAACGAAATTAGCCAGCACAAAAAACAGTAGCTATTTTTCTAACATTTTATGACAAAAAAAACCAACCAAGCAAAAAAGACAGATTCCCAAGGCATAGACAATGCCATGGATGCTATAAAAAAACTATTAGGCAAAGAATGTAAAATCATTAACCTTAATAAAACAGACCAAGGCTGGGAGATTGAAGTTGAGACGATAGAAGTAAGCGAGCACATGAAAAAGATAGGGATTCCTAAACCGGTTTACGATAAAAATGTCTACCAAGTGGTTCTTAATCAGGATTTTGAGGTTATTCGTTATCAGAGAAAAGAGTCAAGGTTTTAGATATAAAGTTTTATGGTTAAAGGATTTTACATATATTGTATCCGTAATCGCCATGAGGAGATAAAGGGAGTTGGCTTATTGTCCATTCCTTTTAGAGATATTGAAGCAACGGCTATGGAAGTTGATCTTAGCGAATTCAATGAAAAAGAGATTAAAGACAGACTTCAAAATGATGCCATGTGGACAGAAAAAAGTATTAGACATCACCATGAACTTATAGACCAATTAGGGAAAAAGGACACAGTTATTCCTTGTAAATTCGGCACAGTATTTAGAACTAAAAAGAGAATTGAGGAGATGTTGGAGAAGTATTATAAACAATTCAACTATCTGCTGTCTTGGCTATCTGGTAAACAAGAGTGGGGATTAAAAGTCTATTTGGATAATCAAAAGTTTATTGAAAGTTTGAAAAAAGAAGACCAAGAAGTCTTGGCGCTGCAAAAAAGAAAAGAAACGGCGGAAGAGGGGATGAAATGGTATCTGGATCAAAAAATGGGTGCGTTGATTGATCAAAAGCTGGGGGCAAAAATAGAGAAAAGCGTAAAGGAAATTCTAGAGGAATTAAAACAGTCTGTCCAGGAGCTGGCGCTTAATGAGCTTGTGGCGCCCGAAGAATCTAAAAAAAATCAAGAAATGATTTTAAACAGCGCCTGTCTTCTAAAAATAAAGTGGGTAGAAAGATGGCAGAAAGATTGGGAAAAGTTTTTTAAAAAATTCCATAAAAGAGGATTAAGTTGTGAGATTACCGGCCCCTGGCCGCCTTATAATTTTGTAGACTTTAAGAATGAAAAAGTTAAAAATGCAAACACATGAACCGCTATACAGAAGAAAAAAGGTTACTCTCGTTGATGCTTTAGATCGAGTAATTGATAAGGGCGCTTATGTAGACGGAGAAATAGTGCTAAGAGTAGCGGATATTGATTTGGTTTTTATTGGGCTGCGCTTGTTGATAACCTCAATCTCGCGGGCCGAAAAATTAAGCGGCAGAAGAATGGGGGCAATGCCCCAGCATAGAGCTGAAGATTTAGCTCAGATTAGAAAGCTGGAACATCAACTGCGCGCCTTGGAACATAACCTATCTCAAACTATTGATGTCGGCAAGCCCAAAGAGGCTTCCAATGGAATTGCTAAGCTGACGTTGACTCTTATTGAATTAATCAAGCAGCTTATGGAAAGAGAAACCATTAGAAGGATTGATTTGGGCACTTTAAAAGAGACGGAGATTCAGAAGTTAGGGTTAACTTTTAAACTAATGGAAAAAAAAATTCAACAATTAAAAATAATTTTCGGCATTAAAGGGGAGTTGAATTTGGACTTAGGACCGCTGGGCAATCTTCTTTGATGCTTAAATTACAATCTATGACCGAAGAGAATCAAATAAATCTTTCCACTCAACAAACACAAAAAAAGGCTCTTCAGGCAACCTTAAGGATGGCTCAAGATTGGAGTAAATCTCCAGATACCCTGCATCATGCAATTAAATCTTATAAGGATGTGATAAGACAAAATCCAGAGACCGTTGAGGCTGGGGAAGCGCGAATCGCTCTTCTTAAGATTGCGGATAATTGGGATAAAAAAGGACAAAAATATGCCGCGGCGCGGCTTTATAAAGAATTAATGTAATTTCTAAATATATGCAACAACCAAGAAGAATTATTAAATCTACCGAGGCAACCAATTTAGCTGATATATTAGAGCGTGTTTTAGACAAAGGCATTGTAATCGCCGGTGATATAAGGATACAACTGGCTGATGTCGAGCTTTTAAATATAAGGATTCGACTCCTAATCTCCTCTGTAGAGAAGGCTAAGGAGATCGGGATCTGTTGGTGGGAACAAGATTCTTATCTATCACCCAAAGCTAAAGAGTCTGAACTGGAGAAAGAGAACAAAGAACTGGAAAGAAAAATAGAATTTTTGGAAACCCAGCTTCTTGCAGCAAAAAATAAGTAAGATTATATAAAGCAATTATGACCAAAGAACATTTAGGCCTAAAAATTAACAAATTGGGTTTATTAGGCGGACTATTTAAGAGTTTTGGAAAAATATTGCATTTAGCCCAAAAAGCTGAAGAGGCTGGAGGAGAACTGCAAGAAGAAAGAGTGCTTACCGGATCATTAGAAAAAAATAAACCATGGCAAGCAATTTTTGGCTGGCGGGTTAAAACTGGATTAGGTTTAGATAAAAAAGGGATTAAAAAAGAAGACAAAAAATAAGGATATGTTCAAAAAGACTGATGATAAAACAGAAAGCATTATTGGCCCTTCAACTAAGATTGATGGAAATTTTAAAAGTAACGGCAATGTGATAGTTGCCGGAGAGATTATTGGCAAGTTTGTTACTACGCAAGCTTTGCGAGTGGAAGAAGGGGCAAGGATATCAGCTGATATTGAAGCGCGCGAGGCAGTTATAGCTGGAGAGATAAATGGCAATCTTCTGATAGAGAATCATCTGGATATTTTGTCCTCTGCTAAAATTCAAGGCGATATCAAAACTATCTCTATCTCGGTTCAGCAAGGAGCTTCTATAAATGGCAAATGTACTATGGGCGGTAGCAGCATCAATGATAAAAAGCAAGAATAAGATATGTATTTTTATTTATACGATTCATTTTTGCAAGAAAAAAGGTATATTAAAAAACTTGCCGAGATAGAGGGTCGTTTGATTGATTTAATGATTCAAGGAAAAATCATTAAATTAAATATTTTAAGTCATATAAAAGAATTGATTTACAGCGCGGTTCGAGCCGGGGCAGAGACAGTTGTTGTTTTAGGCGATGATAAAACAATTAGCCAAGCTATCGCTTCTGTAGTAAATTTAGACATTACTTTAGGGATAATTCCATTAGGTCGGAAAAATAGTTTAGGGAAGCTTTTGGGAATTCCTAAAGGCTTAAAAGCTTGCGAGATTTTAGCGAAAAGGATCAAAGAGCGGATTGATGTAGCGAGAGTTAACGGTAATTATTTTGCTTTCTGTTTAAAAGCCCTGTCTCCTTATATAAAAATTTTTAGTCCTGATAATCAGTATTGTCTTAGTCTTTTATCTCCCAAGATGGAAGTAAGCGTTTACAACTTTAAACCATCTGGAGTTAAACTAAAAGCAAATCAGCCAATGGCTGATTTTTTTATACCCCAAGATGGGTATATGGAGCTGGTAGTTAAAGACCTTTCATGCCCTATAAATAAAATTCTTTTTAAGAAAAAGGGAGAGATTGGCAGTTATACTATTTTACCTTTTAAACATATTAGGCTTGAGCCCTCTGTTTTGAAAAAGGATGTGAGGCTATTGCTTGATGGTTACAAGATTATCAAGGCGCCGGTAGAAATTGATGTTTTAGCTGGAAAAATTAGTGTAATTGTTGGCAGAGAAAGGCAGTTTTAAATTTTGGTGTGATTAAAATTGACAAAGCAAAGTGCGTTGTCATATAATATATAATACGTTTATGAAAATCCTTGCCATAGACTACGGCGCAAAAAAAATCGGCTTGGCTGTTTCGGATAAAAAAGGCAGAATCGCCTTTCCTTTTGGTGTTGTTAACAATGATGCCGGGCTGATTGAGAGGCTTAAAAAAATCATCAAGCAAGAAGAAATTGAAAAAATTATTGTCGGCGCGCCTAGATATAACCCGAAAACTGAACTTTACTATCAAATAGAAACATTTATAAATAATCTTGAAGCTAATTTTGATCTTCCTATAAAAACCCATGACGAACTTTTAACCTCAAAAGCCGCTCAAAAAATAAAATCCGACGCAACTAGTAAAGCAAAGTCGGATCATGATTTGGCGGCAATGTTAATTTTAGAAGATTATTTAACTAAAAATCAGTAATTCGCTATATTTTTACCCGCCGCATTGGCGGGCGCGAATATCTAAACAACATTAATAAAAATCCTTTTCTTTAATTTCCCAGTAAAATTAGGGGTTTTTTTCTTTTTAAACTGCACTACGCCTGGCCTAATCGCAAATAAAGTATCGTCTTTGCCTTTTTTGACATTTAAGCCGGGATGAAACTTGGTCCCGCGCTGACGAACAATAATACTGCCGGCATTTGCTTTCTGCCCGCCGTATAATTTAACGCCTAAATATTGCGGATTAGAGTCTCTGCCCAGACGGGTGGAGCCTCCTGCTTTTTTATGAGCCATTTATTTGACTTTGACAACTGACATTTGAAACTTGACAAATATCATCTGTCATAGGTTAAACTTTAAAAAAGTATAGCAAAGAATCGTCTTGATGTAAAGCAACAATTAAGGTATGATTAAATAGTTTATTATAATCTTTGAAATGCCGCCTTTGCTTACAACACTCAATTCACAGCAAAAACAAGCCGTTACTTACGCAAACGGCCCGCTTTTAATTATTGCTGGAGCAGGAACCGGCAAAACAAATGTCATCACTTACAAAATCGCTTGGCTGATTAAGCAAAAATTAGCAAAGCCGGATGAAATTTTGGCTTTAACTTTTACTGACAAAGCGTCTCAAGAAATGGAAGAGCGCGTGGATAAATTATTGCCTTACGGCGTCTTTGACATGTGGATCTCCACATTTCACTCATTTTGCCAGCGCATCTTGGAAAATCATGCTCTTGATATCGGTCTTTCCACAGATTACCGCCTGCTTAACCAAACAGAAACATGGCTTCTAATGCGCAAAAATCTATATAAATTTAATCTTGATTACTACCGTCCGCGCGGCAATCCGTCTAAATTTATTCACGCCATGCTAAAACTCTTCTCCCGACTTAAAGATGAAAATATCACGCCAGAGGAGTATTTAAAATACGCGGAGAGCTTAACATCTTCCGCTGATAATACTATGTCTGACGAATCATCTCTGTTAGAATCGCGCCGCATTAAAGAAACTGCGGAAAGTTTTTATCAATACCAGCAAATAATGTTAGATAATAATTTTCTCGATTTTGGAGACCTAATTTACTATGCGAACAAATTATTTATTCAACGCCCGAATATTTTGCAAAAATATCAAAAACAATTTAAATATATCTTAGTTGACGAGTTTCAAGATACTAATTTAGCCCAGTATCAGCTCGTCAAAATTTTGACTAATTCTAACAGTAATTTAACAGTAGTCGGCGATGACGATCAAGCTATTTTTAAATTTCGCGGCGCTTCTGTAAGCAATATTTTAAATTTCAAAAAAGATTTTCCTAAAGCCAAAAAAATTGTTTTAAATAAAAACTACCGTTCAAGCCAAAATATTTTAGATGCGGCATATCAATTTATACAGCACAATAACCCTGATCGCCTTGAATGTCAATCTATTGATAAAAAACTTTATGCTCAAACCGATAAGCGCGGTAGGATTGACTTTATTAAAGCGGTTGACGGATCAGATGAAGTTAATCAGGTTATTAAAAAAATCAGAGAACTGCTTAATAACCCAGAAACCAACTATAATGACATTGCCATTTTAGTACGCGCCAATCGCGCGGCTGATTTATTTATAGAGGCTCTGGAACGCGAAAAACTGCCGTTTATCTATTTGGCCAGCGCCGGCTTATACCAACAGCAAATAATAATAGACTTATTGTCTTACGCGCGCATTCTGGCAGATCGGGCTGATTCTGTCAGTTTAAGCAGAATTTTAACTATCCCGGGATTAAAGATTGATACAGAAGATGTTTTAAAAATCAATTACTGGGCCAAACGAAAAACTTACAGCTTATTTGAAACTCTGGAAAACATCCGCGCTTTACCTGATATTAAAGAAGAAACTGTCCAAAAAATAGAAAACCTGGTCTCTAAACTTAAAGAAAATGCCAAACAAGCCGAAAATACAGGGGCAATTGAAATGTTGATTAAAATTTTAAATGATACTCAATATCGCGAATATTTAATAGCTTTGGAACAAAAAAATCCGGCTAAAACCATGCAGTACGCGTCATTTATCAATCAATTAATCAACAAAATCAAAAGCTACGCTCAATTATACAATGACAAAACTATAAAAGGATTTATTGAACATGTTGATCTGGAGCGCGAAGCAGGGGATACTGGGTCATTAAATCAGGATTTAACTGAAATTGGCCCGGAAGCGATTAAAATTTTGACAATCCACAGCGCTAAAGGATTAGAATTTAAATACGTCTTTATAGTGAATATGGTTCAGCAAAGATTCCCGACCAACCGCCGCAGAGATCAAATAGAAATACCGCGTGATTTAATTGAAACTCGCGAAACTCTGCCTCAAGGAGACGAGCATCTACTGGAAGAGAGGCGCCTATTTTATGTGGCGTTAACGCGCGCTAAACAAGGTGTTTTTTTTACTGCCGCCCAAAATTACGGCGGCAAGCGCAATGCTAAACCATCGCAATTTTTATTAGAAGCAGGAATTATTGATGACATGTCATTGCGAGCCAAAAGCGAAGCAAGCTCTATTGGCGATCTGCTTCTTCTTCCTCGCAATAACATAAAGCAAATACAAATAACATACCAGTATCCTATCCCCTCTGAATTTTCCTATTCCCAAATTGCGGCATTCCGCAAATGCCAGCTCCAATACAAATATCAATTCATTTTAAAAATTCCGCAAGATAAAGGCAAAGGAACTTTCTCTTTTGGCCAAACTATGCACAGTACATTGTTAGAAACATTTAAGCGCGTTAAAATGCGCGCTTCAAGCAATAATCAGGCATCATTATTTGGTAAAACAACGCCAACGCCGCCTCAAAAAAATAATTCAATTACCATAGATGAAATCTATCAAATTTATCAGCAAAAATGGATAGATGATTGGTATGATGACCCTTTAAACAAAAAACACTTCTACAAAGCCGGCAAAAAAATCCTCAAAAAATTTTACGAACATCATCAAAATAACTGGCCTGTTCCTGTATATTTAGAAAAACCGTTTCATGTCAATTTAAATGATTTTATTATTAAAGGTAGAATTGACAGAATTGATAAAATAAATGATAATAAAGGCATTGAAATTATTGATTATAAAACTAGTCTCTACAAAGAAAAGCTATATCCTGATGATAAAACACAGCTTTTAATTTATCAAATCGCTTTAGAAAATAATGATCCGCCGCCGCAAAAATTAACTTATTATTTCTTGAATGAAAAGAAGCAAGGTTCTATCTCTTTTATTGGCGACAATAAAGAGGTCTGCAAAACCAAAAAAAATTTAATTGACACTATCACTCAAATCAAACAAAGTGATTTCCCGGCAAAGCCTAATAAATTTACCTGCCAATTCTGCGATTTTAAAAATATTTGCGCAGAAAGCGCAGTTTAACATCAACTGATATTGAGCGACAAGAAAAGTCAATTTTTCATGTATCGAACCCAGACTTGCGGACAATTAAATAAAGAACATATCAGCCAAACTGTAAAACTAGCCGGCTGGGTAAATTCCAGGCGGGATCACGGCGGCCTTATTTTTATTGATCTGCGCGACCGTTACGGGCTTACCCAATGCACCTTTGATCCTAGAATTGACAAGAAAGCATGGGAAACAGCCGATAAAGTGCGCGGAGAATATGTTTTGCAAATAGAAGGCAATGTGCGAGCGCGGCCGGAAGAAATGATTAATCCTAATTTAGACACAGGGGAGATAGAAATCGCCGCTAAAAAAATTACTATTTTAACGCGCGCTAAAACCCCGCCTTTTGAAATTGAATGGCGATCTGATATTACTGATCAAGCTTTGTTTGATTTTGACGCTAAACATACGGTTGCCGAAGAAGTGCGCTTAAAATACCGCTATTTAGACTTGCGCCGCAAACGAATGCTTGGAAACTTAAAACTGCGTCATAAATTAGTTAATTATATTCGCGAATATTTAAACCAGGGAGAATTTTTAGAAATAGAAACCCCTATTCTGACAAAAAGCACGCCTGAAGGCGCGCGCGATTATATCGTGCCTTCACGGCTCCATCCTGGGCAATTTTATGCTCTGCCGCAATCGCCCCAGCAATATAAGCAGTTATTGATGCTTTCCGGCATAGACCGGTATTATCAAATCGCCCGATGTTTTCGGGATGAAGATCAAAGAGGGGATAGACAGCCGGAGTTTACTCAATTAGATATAGAAATGTCGTTTGTTGAAAGAGATGATGTGATTAGCTGTACAGAAAATTTGTTCAAAGCAGTATTTAAACGGCTTATTGATGATGGGTTAATGAACAAAAAAATTGTTCTTGACAAACCATGGCCTAAATTGCCATGGGAGGATGTTATGTTAAAATACGGTATTGATCGGCCGGATTTACGATTTGATTTAAAAATTGTTGACCTTTCAAAAATTGTTAAAAATACTGAATTTCAAGTTTTCTCTGAAAGTTTAAAATCTAATGGTATAGTCCGTGCCATTAACGCTACTGGCGCTGACAACGCCTTTTCGCGAGGCGATATTGATGAATTAACGCAATTTATTAATGGGATAGGAGCTAAAGGATTGGCTTACATTAAAATAAAACTGAAAACTGAAAACTCAAAACTGAAAACTGAAAAAAATACTAGTAGAGAAGTCGCTATTAATCAACAGAAATTAACAGTTAGTTCGCCGATTATTAAATTTTTAACTGATGATGAAATCGCTGGCATTTTAGAGGCTGTTGACGCAAAGCCTGGAGACATTATTTTTTTTGGAGCAGGGGAGAGAAAGTTAGTGGAAGAAACTTTAGGCGCTTTGCGCGTTGAACTCGGCAAACGGCTAAAACTAATTGATGAAAATGAACTAAAGGTCTGCTGGGTAATTGATTTTCCACTGTTTGAGCAGAAACAAACCGACAATCATTACGCTCCATCGCACCACATGTTTACCTCGCCTAATCCGGCCGATATTCCACTATTAGATTCTGACCCTTATAAAGTCAAGTCTTGGCAGTATGATTTGGTGATCAATGGTTTTGAAGTCGGCGGCGGCTCAATCAGAATCCATGATCCAATTTTGCAGGAAAAAATATTTGATTTAATCGGCTTTGACGAAGCTAAAAAGAAAGAATTTTCTCATATATTGCGCGCTTTTCAATACGGAGCCCCTCCTCATGGAGGAATCGCGCCTGGAATTGACAGAATTGCCATGTTATTAGCCGGCGAACCAAATATTCGCGAAGTAATGGCATTTCCCAAATCCCAGAAAGCCGAGGATTTAATGATGGGCGCGCCGTCAACCGTTGACGCGGATCAGCTTAAAGAGGCGCACATTAAAATTGAGGAATAAAAATATAAAATTAAAAATCAAAAAATAACGGCTAACCCTCATTAAAAATATTTCCATGCACTTCTTTTAACTTTGGATTAGTCACATGCGTGTAAATTTGAGTAGTAGAAACATCAGCATGACCTAAAAGCTCCTGAACAGACCGCAAATCCGCGCCTTGGGAAAGCAGGTGGGTCGCGAAAGTGTGACGAAGAACATGCGGCGTAATCTCTACTGGAATACCGGACATAAGCCGGTATTTTTCAATAATTCTTTCTATTGATCTGATTGATAAACGATTCTCTGCTGTAATGTCTGATTCACTATTGTTGCTAAAACTCACAAACAAGGCAACGGAGTTATCTACGCGCGCCTCTAAATACTTAATCAACCAATCTAAAGCCCGTTTGGAAAAATAAACATTGCGGACTTTTCCACCTTTACCTTTGACAGAAAGCTCTAAATGTTGTATATTCATCTTTTTTATATATTCCAAATTAAACTGCTTGCGATTTAATTTAACTAACTCGCCAACCCGCATGCCGGTAGAAAATAATATTTCTAAAATAGCCCTGTCTCGCAAACTACTTAAATGACTCATAACAGCAGGTGGTTTGCCCGCCGTAGCTTTAGCGAAGGCGGGCATTTCTAAAAACTTTTTTAATTGATCAGTAGTCAAAAATTTAATTTTCGCGCCTTCGCGAGATGCGCGCGGCAAATCAATATCATCAGAATTCAAGTTGCAAGAAACTCCGCGCTTACTTAAAAACTTTAAAAATGAACGGAGGGCAGAAAGATATCTAGATTGAGTATCTTTATTTAAACCTTCTTGGGTTTTATGACTTCGTTTGCGCGACAGATACAGCCGATAATCCCAAATATGCTGTTTAGTTAAAGCCCTGGGTTCTAAATCAGTTAAGTTGACCCCGACAAGCCAAGCTGTAAAATTTTTAAGATAAAGATGGTAATTTTTGACAGTATTAGGGGATAAGCCCTTTTCCACCTCGCAATATTCAAGAAAATCAGTAATTAATTGCTTAATTGGCTTACTGTACTTTAACATAAGTTTAGATTATTTAATTTATGAACGCCGTTTTATCTATATAAAGCGACATTGTTTTATTTAAAAAAATACTACTCCCTGCACTCCGCTCTCTTACTTCGCTCCCATATAATAACCACTTACGCCGACAACCGCAATAACTACCGCCGCCGTAATTATTAAAAGTAACGGCGGTCTCTGCGTGGCAATAAAATATCCAAAATACCAACTTGAAAAAATATAAACAATGACTATCCCCACAAAAAAAACTGGCAATAATTTTTCAGCAAATTCTTCGCCGAAAGCTAAAATCAAGGTTATTATTAACCCGGTTATAGCGAGCAATAAAATAGAGAAAAATTTAATAAACATTTATCATTCTTCTATCTTTAAATCACAACATACATAAGCTCTGTCTTCAATGCGCAAATCAATATATTGCAGTTTGCCAACCTCTGCCTCCCCTATTCTTTCCAAAGTTAATAATAAATTATTTATCTGCTTTTGTAAAGAATAATTTAAACTAAGATAAAGATAATAATCCCGTCCTTTTATATAAGCCTTAATACTGTCCGCATTGTCTAAGTTTAACTGAAAATATAATATTGACAAACCAGCGTCTTTAAAAAAATTATATAAATTGAGTATTTGGCTTATTATCTCTTGTTTTAAAATCGCATCCCCTTTCTTAAAATCTCTGCTCACAGTAAGCTCAATTGTTGGTTCTAATTTTAATATAGCATTTTCGTCTGCTAATACCACGCCTTCATCATCAACTAAATACGAACGTTTGCTTATTATAATTTCCTCTTTTGCCTCGTTAGTATCTTTATTATGAATAATCCTCTTATTCTCTCTTACGGCCGCTATTTTAGCTTTCGGAGTTCTCTTTTGAAAAGTAATCAAGAGTTTATGCGGCCAAATTTTTTGTACCGCTACTTTTTTAACCAATAGATTAAGATCTGCTGAATTTTCCAACTCTTTTAAAAAATAATCAATTTTGAATAATAAATAATTGCTTTGAGGTAAAAAATGCCAAATTTTATTTTGCAATTTCTGCCAAGCTAAATCTGCTATCTGCAAATGCTCTTCCCCTTTCTCATCGCTTATTTCTATATTATTAATAAGCAATAATGGGGAGAAAAAAATCCAATAAAAAATACTGGCTAATAAACCAATTATTGATATTATCGCCAAACCAATTTTAAACCGCCTTTTAATCACCTCTTTTTTTAATTTTTCTTTTTTGATAAGCCGGCGAGGCGCTCTGTAACTATGAGATTTTAAAGATGCATAATCACGACGAGGCACTATGAAAATGCCAAATGCCAAAATCTAAATGTCAAATCAATGTCAAATGACAAAATCAAAATTATAACATAACTGACGCATTTGACATTTGAATTTGATTTGACATTTGACATTTGACATTTGGATTTAATTTACATTTAACTACTTTTTCTACTAATCTCCTTTATCCCAAACATATACGGCTTAAGCGCTTCTGGTATTTCTATGCTCCCCTTTTCTGTCTGATAATTTTCGCATATAGCAATCATTGTCCGACCCAAAGCGCATAAAGTATTATTTAAAGTATGCGCGTATTGCTTTTGACCTTGCGTATTTTTATACTTGATGTTTAAACGGCGCGCTTGAAAATCCGTATCATTAGAGCAAGAGCCAACTTCCCTGTATCTTCCCTGTCCAGGCATCCATGCTTCTATGTCATATTTTTTGGCATTAGGCGCGCCAATATCTCCGGAACACATTAAGACTGTTTGATAAGGAATTCCTAATGATTGCCAAAATTTTTCCGCTATCTCCTGCAAATATTCGTGCATGGCCCAGCTGTCTTCTTCTTTGCAAAAAATAAACATCTCTATTTTATCAAATTGGTGTCCGCGTAAAATTCCTTTTAAATCCTTGCCGTAAGCGCCGGCTTCTCTGCGAAAACAGGAAGAAAATCCGCAATATTTTTTTGGTTTTTTGAGATCAATCACCTCATCGCTATGATAAGCCGCCAACGGTACTTCGGCGGTACCAATTAAATATTGATTAGCCTCGTCCCAAGTGGGGATTTGGCAAGCTTGAGATTTAACATTTGGATTTTGAATTTGATTTGTCATTTGGATTTTGTCATTTGACATTTCTCTGCTTTCTATTATTTCCGGATTCGCCAGCCGATAAATCTCATTCTCATCAGCTGGAAAAAACCCAGTACCATACATCGCCCGTTCGCGCACGATCATCGGCGGCAACACTGGCGTAAACTTTTCCGATTTTAAATAATTTAAGGCATATTGAATTATTCCAAATTCTAAATAGACCAATTCGTTTTTTAAATACCAAAACCGCGATCCTGCAATTTTGGCGCCTTTTTCCTCATCAATCAAATCTAATTCTTTGCCGATTTCCCAATGAGGTTTAATTGTAAATAACGGCTCTTTAATAATCCCTTCTTTTGGGTCATCTGGACTCCATTTTTTATAAACCTGATTCCCTGTCTCATCTTTTCCCACTGGCACGCTTTCATCTGTCAAATTTGGCAATTGCAGCAATAAAGCATTTAACTGATCTTCTATCTCCTTAATACTTAATATCTGATACTTAATACTTTCTTTTAATTTTTGCATCTCTTGAATTTGAATATCGCTCGGTTTGTCATTGCGAGCTTCTGAAACTTGATTGCGCCGCGACCGCATTTGATCCAGTCCTTGGGCCATTTGACGCTTCTGCTTATCTAACTCCAAAATTTCGTCAACTGAAACTTGACATTTACGAATCTTATTATTATGTCTTATCTTTTCTGAATTTTGACGAATAAAGGTTAAATCAAGCATAATTTTTGTTTAGTTACAAAGGATAAGGTTTGTCCTTTGCTCCTTCGTTTCTAATTATAATATCACCCAGCAGTTCATCTGTTGATTTATCAAGTTGAAATGGTTTATCTGGCCTATAGATGGCTACCCAGATATCTATTGAATTTAAAGGTAAACCTATTTCCTCCCCTATTGCCGCTAAACTTGTATTTCTTGCTTGCTTAAAAGAAATAATCAAATCTCTTGACTCTCTAAAAAACACTCCAGCGCTACCTTCTAAAATAATAACACCGCCACTGCGGTTGAACTCCAACTGTTCACCTAAAAACGCATCAATTCCATCTTGAAGGGAATAATCTTGTGGACAGTTGCAAAAAGGTATCTCTTGTTCATAACACCAGCTACGCATAGCGCCGCTTAAATAAGTTTTACCCACGTCAGTGCCAGACGCATTGAAAGCAATAACTACATAGTCTTTGCTTTTTAATAAACTTGTCACTTGACGCTTTATTTCCTCTAATCCTTCATTGAAACTATACTCCTTCTTCTCAGTCTCGCTACTATTTAGTTCTAAAGACGATTGTGTTTCCCTCATATTTTTAAAGTTGATAATCTTTTATCTTACCTCCTCAATCACCACATCCTTTACTGGATGATTCGGCGGCTGACCTTGTTCGCCGGTGGTTCTAACCTGTTCAATCGCATCTACTACCTCCATCCCTTCAATGATTTTCCCAAAAATCGTATGCCGGCCATTTAACCAAGGTACTGCTTCAGCCGTTACTATAAAAAACTGACTGCCGTTGGTATTAGGACCCGCGTTAGCCATAGCAACAGTGCCGCGCACTAATTGATCATCAAACGACACTTCATCGGCAAAATAGTAACCAGGCCCGCCTGTGCCGTCGTCATACCAATTTTCATCTTTTGATTTTGGATCTCCTGTCTGAATCATAAAATCAGGAATAACGCGGTGAAATTTAACGCCATTATAAAAGCCTGCTTTAGTTAAATTTAAAAAATTAGCCACGGTTAAAGGCGCGGATTTAGGCAGTAGTTCTATAGATATGTCGCCTTTATTTGTTTTGATGATAACTGACGCTTGTTCCGGCAGTGCTCTAATATCTTCTTGAGTCGGCGGCGCAGTTATTGATGCATTAACAGCATCCTCTGAATTTTTAAGAACAGGCTCTTCCACTGCGCAAGCGATTAAAAATAAAGTAAAAATGATTAAAATAATTAGTTTTTTCATAGAAATATTTTATTCACTAAAAAATATTTTCATCAATAGCATTATTCCCACTCCTAACAATATGCTGCCTAATTGGCCTAATGATTTCAATAGGCCTGTGTCTTTTTTTAATTCCGGCATCAAATCTGCCGTGGCGATGTAAATAAATCCGCCGGCGGTAAGAGGAATAATAACAGCAGTAAAATTCTCTATCTGACTCCCGATCAAAATAGCTATTCCTGCTCCCAAAACAGACGTCAAAGCTGTTAAAAAATTTAAAAATAAAGCTTTGGAGCGAGAATAACCGGCATGTATTAAAACGCCAAAATCTCCGATTTCTTGCGGAATTTCATGAACGATAACCGCTATCGTTGTAATTATTCCTAATTGATTGCTAACAAAGAACGCGCCAGCAATAACCATCCCATCAATAAAATTATGCAATCCATCTCCCATTAAATTCATCAACCCTACATAATGCGGATGCTCCCCTGATGTTTGTATATGGCAGTGCCGCCAGCAAATCATCTTTTCTAAAATAAAAAAAATGATAATGCCGCTAAAAAACCAAAGCCAAATTGATAAAATTGACCCATGCTTTTCTATAACTTCCGGCAATAAATGCAGTATAGCTCCGCCTAGCAATGTACCTGCTGATAAACTAACCAAAAAAATAATAATCTTCTTAAGTTTTTTAACAGAAATAGCCAAAGACAACACTCCAACAAACGAAAGCGCTGATACTATTATTACGCTCAAAAAAATATAGATAACGGGCATAAATTTTATTTTAAATTGCCGCCCTTTGCATAGATTTAATAGTGATTTCTATCAATTCTGGCAATTCCAGTCCTAAATATTCCTTGCATTTTAAGATAATCTGACGATTGACTCTGCGTGCGAATGATTTATCTTTGAATTTATTAACAACTGATTTGACATCTACAGACGCTAATTTTTTGTCCGGCTGGACCAGTGCGACCGCAACGAGTAAACCAGTTAATTCTTCGGCGCAATACAGCGCTTTTTCCAGCGAGGTTTGAGGCTCAAGCCCATGCAAATGGTTGTGAATTTTAATCGCTTTGACTATGTCTGAACGAACACTTTTTTTGTTCAATATTTCTTCTGCTATTAAACTGTGTTTTTCCGGTGTTGATTCTGCCTGCTCCCAATCAATATCATGCAAAAGCCCTGTCATTGCCCATGCTTCTATATCGATGTTTTGTTCGCCTTTTGACGCGAAATACTCTGCAAGCGCCCGCATCTGCGCTTCCGCGGCCAAATGGTGTTTGATTAAATTTTGATTTTTAATATGCTCTTTTAATAAATTCAGCGCTTCTTCGCGAGTAATGCCTATATTTTTGATATTTAACTTCTTCAAGTCTTTAACTTGTTTTACCTGTACAGTATTTCTCTTTTCTTGCAACATCGGTCTTAACAGCGGAAACATCACGCACTCGCGGATAGACTTGCCTTCTAAAAAACTAAACAACCGCTCGCTGATTCCCAGTCCGCAAACTGGAGGCATTCCATACTCTATCGCTTCTACAAAATCCTCATCATTCATCTGCGCTTCCTCGTCGCCTGCTTCCCGCAAATGCGCCTGCTCTAAAAATCGTTCTCTTTGATCCAATGGATCATTAAGCTCGCTGTATCCATTACAAAGCTCGCTTCCGGCTAAAATTAACTGAAATCTTTGAGTTGCTTCCGGGTCTTTTTCTGATCTCTTGGCTAAAGGCGAAACCGCTACAGGCACATTTATTAAATAAATTGGTCCGACAATATTCTTGCGGCACTGCTTCCACAGCAGATCCATCAGTCTGCCTTTGTCTGCGGTTGCCTCATAGTCTATTTTTAATTTATCTAATTTTGCCTTAATCTCTGCAATTGATGCTTTTTTGACATTTATCTGCATCTGTTTCTTAATCTCATTGTTAAAGTCAATCCTCCCCCACTTTTGTTCCAAATCAATATCCATCTCATTAATATGAAACTTTAACGCGCCAAAAGTTTCCTGCGCCACATGCTTAATCAATTCTTCTGTCAATTCCATACCTTGATTAAAATCAGCATAAGCCCAATAATATTCCATTTGCATATAATCTTGAAGGTGCTCTGGATCAATGCCCTCATTTCTAAATTGCCGTCCGATTTCAAAAGTTTTGGGGAAACCTGCAACCATTAAACGTTTTTGCCACAGCTCGCCCATGGAGATGCGCAAATATACATCAATATCTAAAGCATTGTGATGAGTCACAAAAGGTTTGGCATCTGCTCCGCCAGTGGTATTTTCTAAAACTGGCGTATAAACCTCTAGAAATCCTTTTGATAAAAGGAATTGGCGCATACTGTTCCAAAACCGCGACTTTCTCTTAAACATCTCTTTTAGTTCTGGATTTAATAATAAATCCAAATATCTCTTTCTATATCGCGTTTCTTGATCTTTGATGCCATACCATTTGGACGGGATTGACTGAATCGCCTTAGTCAGAATTCTCCAGGATTTGATTTTTAAAGTCTTCTCTCCTTTCTTAGTCAAAAACACACTTCCAGCAACCTCTATAAAATCGCCTATGTCTATCAGGTTTAAAAAATCATCATAAGATAAATTTCCTAAATTTTGAGTTTTATTTATCTCGTCTTTTTTTAAATAAATCTGAATTTTAGCTGATCCGTCATCCAAATCAACAAAAGTTGAACCTCCGTGAGAACGGAGTGATATAATCCTGCCGGCAATCGTCAAATCTGTTTGACTCTCCAATAATTGATCAAAATCAGCAATTGCCTTACTTATTTCGCAAGTTCTATTTGAGGTCGCCGGATACGGATTTATCCCGCGTGTTTTGATCTTTTTTAAACGTTCTATGCGAACATTCAAAGATTGAGCCATTGAAAATTACTTTAAAAAACTATATCCAACATACGCCGCATACAATGCCAACAAGACAACCGCTTCGCGACGGCGCAGTTTCCCATATTTTAACAAAACTAAAAATAAAAGCAAGGCAAAAACTGTCATTACAGGGACATCAAAAATTAAAACCGAACGCGGTATTGGAATAGGAACGATTGCTAAAGTAACGCCTAAAATCAAAAAAATATCCAAAATATTACTGCCCACTACATTACCTAACGACACTTCTCCCTGCCGACGCTTGGCTGCCATTAAAGAAGTGGCCAGCTCCGGCAAAGACGTCCCAAAAGTAACTAATGTCAACCCGATAATTAGGGTTGGAATGCGCAAAGTTAATGCAATGCCCAAAGCGCCGTCTATGGCAAGTTTGGCTCCCAAAATCAAACCAGCCAGCCCCAAAACTATTGCCAAAACATGAAACAAATATCTCTTTTCTTTTTGAATCACAGTCTCGCCTATATCTTCTATCATTCTTCTAAATTTGCCTTCCCGCACCCTCTTAATCAAAACTAAATGAAAAAGCGCTGATATAGCAATTAAAATAATGCCGTCTAATCTGTCAAGCATCCCGTCTAATCCTAAAAAAAATAGAACCACTGGCGCCGCAATCATAAAAGGAACTTCTTTACTTAACATATGGCGATCCATTGAAACACTGCCCAAGCACAAAACAGAAAATCCCAGCACCAAGCCAATGTTGGCTATGTTGCTGCCTATTGAATTGCCTAAGGCAATATCAGTATTGCCTGAGGATGCGGACAAAACGCGCACCACAAACTCTGGCAGAGATGTCCCAAGAGCCATTACAGTAATGGCTATAACTATAGGAGAAACATTTAAATTTTTGGCGATTTCCTGTCCTCCGCGTATTAAAAAATCAGCCCCCTGCCACAGAAGAATAATGCCAATTATAATTACCGGTAAAAATAAAAGCATTAAAAATAATTTTGAAAATTTGAATAATCAGCATCTCAACTTTACCCCTAAAGACAGCTCTATCTTTGCTATGATCTCTTTTTCTATTTTATCAACTTCACGGCCTTCCAAAGTTTTTTCATCTGAACGATAAGCAACGCGGATAGTTAAGCTCCTTTCTCGGTCATCTATATAATATTCATCTATTAAACTAACATCTTTAATATAAGTTGACGCTTTTACTGCTTTATTGATTAAATTTTGATACTTTATCTCTTGAGGCACTATAAAACTCAAATCCCTAATCACAGACGGGAATCCTGGAATCGGCGCGTACTTTTTTTGTTCATTAGATAAAGATGATAAAATATCGGCATTTAATTGAAATAACAAAATACTCTGCCTGATCTTGTATTCCTCCTTATATTTTTCATCTAAAATTAAAATCTGTCCCAGAGATTTATTTTTATGTTTGATGTCTATATACTGGCCAATCTTTTCAAATATCAGCGGGGCAATGCCTAAATTTTTAAGCAAATACTCTAAACCGCCTTTCATTATGCGATAAAGATTATATGGATCTTTATGCTTTATGGAAAGCGCGCCTGCCAAAACCGTCTCCTCGCAAGGCAGTTGATTGTCTTTGTAAGCTTTAAAAACAGCGCCTAATTCAAAAATTTTAATATCGTCAAAAAAACGCAGGTTCATTGAGGCTTTACGCAAAATCAACGGAAACAATGAATGGCGCAAAAATTGCTGGTCAGAGCTAATAGGATTTTGCACTTCTATGTGCTCGCGATCAAAAATAAAAGATGCCTCTGCGTTTCCGTAAAAAGAATAAGTGTAAATTTCATTATATCCCAAGGAGTGCAATATCTTTCTAATTTGATATTTAAAATGATAAAATTTATTCCGCGCTGGCGGATAAATATCAGCTCTAATCGGCTTTGATGTAAATTGATTATAATCATAAATACGGCCAACTTCTTCTGCAATGTCAGCAGGAATTTTTAGATCATGCCGCCAAGAAGGAATTTTAACCATAAATCTGTCTTGATAATCAAAAGCAGATTCAAGTTCAATCCCTAAACTTTCTAAAATATTTTTGATCTCTATAAATTTAAATTGACGCCCTAATATTTTGTTAATATAATCTAAATCAACATTAAATCTAATAGGTTCAGGATCAGATTGGGCTGATTTGACAATATTTACTGCAACTTGACCGTCCGCAATCTCTTGAATCATCTCTCCTGCACGCGCAAGCGCCTTCTCCGGCAAAAACCAGTCAATCCCTTTCTCAAAGCGAATAGACGCCTCTGTACGCAAGTTTAATCGGCGATAAGTCTGACGAACAAAGACTGGATCAAAAATCGCGGCCTCTAAAATAATATCTTTTGTTGTTTCTGACACTTCAGTCTCCGCCCCTCCCATCACCCCAGCCAAAGCAATTGGCTTTTCGCCGTCAGTTATAACTAACATGTCTTCATCAAGTTGACGCCTTTGCCCATCTAAAGTAACAAGAATTTCGTCCTTCTTTGCTTTTCTAACTCCAATAGTAACTTTTAACTTTTCACTTTTAACTTTTAACTTGTCAAAAGCATGCATCGGCTGTCCAATCTCCATCATCACATAATTAGTAATATCAACTATATTATTAATTGGCCTTATGCCAACTGACATTAAACAGCGCTTCAGCCACTCCGGCGACTCTTTAACTTTGACATTCCTGACTACTAATGCGCAATACTTGGGGCATAATTTTATATCTTTAACATCAACTTTCAATTCCTCATCTTGATAATTTTTAATTTTTAATTGCAATTTTAAATTTTGCATTTTTAATTTTAAATTTAATAACGCACTAACCTCGCGAGCAATACCAACTATTGAATAACAATCTCCTCTATTCGCCGTTAGCGCCAAATCAAAAATGACACCATCTAAATTTAATATTTTGACTATTGATTCGCCAACTTTAACATCCTCCGGCAGAATTAAAATCCCGCTATGGTCGTCGCCTACTCCAAGCTCTTTTTGACTGCATATCATCCCTTCTGATTTTTTACCTCTAATTTCCACTTCTTTTACCTCTAAATCGCTCGGCAATTTAGCTCCTGGCAAAGCCAACGGCACTTTTTGCCCTTTTTTAATATTTGGCGCGCCGCATACTATTTGGCGGATTCTTTGGCCGTCATTGACTATTGCCAATCGCAATTTATCCGCGTTTGGATGCGGTTTTATTTCTTGAATCTCGGCAATGATAATCTCTTCATATTTATCAGCTTGATATTCAATTGAATCAACCGCTGTCCCTGACAATGTTAACTTTTCCGCCAGTTTTTCAGGAGTTATTTTAATATCTATAAAATCTTTTAGCCAATTTAAAGAGAGCCTCATAAAATCAAAATTGCCGCAAAAACCTTAAGTCTCCGGAATAAAACAAACGAATATCGTCTATGCCGTAATACAGCATCACTAATCTATCAATGCCCATTCCAAACGCAAAACCAGAGAATTTTTGACTGTCAACTCCCATGTTTTTTAAAACTACAGGATGCACCATGCCAGCGCCCAACATTTCTAACCAGCCGGTTTGACTACATACAGAACAACCACGCCCGCCGCAAATAATACAGCTCATATCTACCTCATGTCCCGGCTCAACAAAAGGAAAAAAGCTTGGCCTAATGCGAATTTTAATCTGCTGACCAAACAAAGTTTTTAATACTTGATCTAATACATAAATCATATTAGCAACCGAGATGTCGCGATCAATCACCAGTCCTTCTAATTGATAAAAGTTGGTTTCGTGCGAAGCGTCAGTAGCCTCATGTCGATATACCCGTCCCGGTACAATCAGCCGCACCGGCGGCTGCCGAGTTTCCATTGCTCTTAACTGCACAGGAGAAGTATGCGTCCTTAAAACTAAAGGAGAGGTGCCAATAGTTTTTTCTTTAACTCTTAGCTTTTCACTTTTCACTTTTAGCTTAACATAGAAAGTATCCCACATATCCCTCGCCGGATGGTCTTCTGAAATGTTTAATTTATCAAAATTATATCTAACTGTTTCAACTTCTCTATCCTCTGCTATTTCAAACCCCATAGAAATAAAAATCTGGGCTATTTTATCTATAAATTCTGTAATCGGATGCAAACTCCCTATTTTTGGAAACAGTCCAGGCACAGTTTCATCAAAATTTCTATCGCCGCTGTCTTGTTGGCTAACTCTATCTGACGCTATCTTAAAATATCTTTCTATCTCCAGCTTTATTTTATTAGCCGTCCTGCCAGCCTCTTTCTTATCTTCCGCATTTAAATTGATTAATTCTTTGAAAATCTGGTTTAATTTACCTTTTCGTCCCAAATATTCAATGCGCAAATTTTCCAATTTCTGCAGATCTGTAATCTTTCCTAATTTCAACCGTGCCTGCTCTTGAATTTTATTTAATTTTTTGAGGACGCTTTTTATCATAATTTATTATACAAAATATATCAATTATTAAAATCAATGCCAATAATAATAAAATATTTAATACGCTGTCAATCTTAAAGTGCGCTAGAATAAAAACAATAATCAAAAAACTGCTTAAGAGGAAACTTTCGCGAAAAATGATATGAAACTGCCTAAAAATTGGGGTTAAATTTAACAGTTTTATCCGTATATAATAAAAAAATAACAAAAAAGATGTAAAAAAAGCTCCATCTAAAGCAATTAAAAATAAAATTACGCCAAATGCGCCAAGTTCTTGAGGCGCTATAAAAATAAAAACCAGACTCCACAAAAACCAGCTTACCAAACAAGCGGCTATAATCATAAATATTTTTGAACTTTCTCCAGCACTGTGGAAGGATCATTGCTGCTTTTTATCAAATAATCTCTTGCGCCCAATCTTTTAGCCTGATCTATCGTCTGCGGCTCGCTAAAATTTGTAAGCATCACTACCGGTATATCTTTCGTTTTTTCTTCCTCTTTCAATCTTTTTAAAACTTCCAACCCGCTCTCTCCGGGAAGCAAAATATCCATCAAAATTAAGTTCGGCAATTCTTTTAACGCTAATAAATAAGCCTCTGCTCCATTTATAGCCTTAATTACTTTATAGCCATTACTCTTAAAAGTAATCTCCAGCAGCTTAAGCAGATTTTGCTCATCTTCGACTATTAAAATTGTTTCCATAAATTAAAGAACCTCTCTGCCCATAGGACTGCCAATAATCTTGTTTTTTTGAAAAACAACTTGACCATTGACGAGAGTGATTATAGGCCAACCGCGCAATCTCCTGCCGGCAAACGGCGACCATTTGCACTTAGTATAGAGTTTACTGTTTTCTACTTGTTTCGTCAAATGTAAATCTACTATCGTTAAATCAGCAAAAAATCCTGGCTCTATATCTCCTCTTTTTTTGATATTGAAAATTTTAGCCGGATTGCGGCACATTAATTCTACAATTTTGTCTAACCCGATTTTTCCTTGATAATAAAAATTAAGCATCAAAGGCAAAGAAGTCTCCAATCCAGGCATGCCGGAAGGCGCTTGATGATAAAAGCGACTCTTTTCTTCTTCCGTATGCGGGGCATGGTCTGTCCCAATAATATCAATTAAATTTAAAGCTGATTGCATGGCTCTTTGAGTTTTTTCTGATCGCAAAGGCGGATTAACTTTGGCAAAATTGTTTAACTTTGACGCGGTTTCTGTATTTAAAAACAAATGATGCGGCGTAGCTTCGGCATATATAGTTTGACCGCTTTTCTTGGCTTGGTGAATTAATTCTAATTCTTTTTGACTGGAAACATGGCAAATATATGCCTGCTTTTTTGTTTTTTTGACTATATTGATAATTTTTTGAGTTGACTCAATTGCGCACTCTTCCGGCCGCATTTGACTGTGCAACTCTGGAATATCTTTGACATTTGACATTTGCCTGCCCGCCGCATTATTGGAGGGGCATTTGGCATTTTGTAGAATGCATTCTTCGTCTTCACTGTGAAAAGCGACTAATTGATCGCATTCACGCAATATCTTTTCAACAATATTATAATCCCGCACTAACAAATTCCCTGTAGTAGAGCCTAAATAAACCTTAATGCCTACAATATTTTGAGCGGATTTTAGCTCTTCTAAGTTTGTCTCGGTCGCGCCAATATATAAGCCGTAATTGACATAGCTTCTATCGCGGATCAACTGACCTTTGCGCTCCAAATCCTTTTGACTGATGGTGGGCGGCTGATTATTAGGCATGTCTAAAACTGTGGTAATGCCGCCGGCTGCAGCCGCTTTTGAACCAGTCTCCCAATCTTCTTTATACCCTGCTCCAGGCACGCGGAAATGCACATGCGGATCAATGATTCCGGGCATTGCAAGATTGCCGTCTGCTTCTATTATTTGATCCGCTATCGGCGTCTTCTGACTAATATCATAAATTAAGTCCTCTTTAATGAAAATGTTGACAATTTGACCGCTAACTAATTGTGCGTTTTTAATTAATAGTGTCATGACTAAAAATTAAATAAAAATTACAAATTAAAAATTAGAAATTTAAGTTTTAATCATACCACATCTTGCTTCATTAATCAAAATGGGTTATTATAATCATTAAAATGCCTTATGAAATATCTTCTCAAAGCTCCTGTCATTAAAAATAACAAAATCGCTCCAGAACTTTTTGAATTAATTTTAAAAGCGCCGGAAATTGCCAAAAGTAGCAAACCTGGCCAATTTGTTCAAATTAAAGTAACTGATGATTTAAACCCCTTGCTTCCCCGTCCTTTTAGTCTATCTTATGCTAACACTAAAACAGACTGTATAGCAGTTATCTACAAAATTATAGGCAAGGGCACGCAAATACTCTCTCAAAGACAAAAAGGCGAAATACTGACTGTTACAGGCCCTTTAGGCAATAGTTTTTGGATAGAACCGGGTGTTAAACATATTGCATTAATTGCCGGCGGCACTGGAATCGGGCCGATTATATTTTTAACAAAAATATTACACAACAAGACAACATACCAGACTTTCGCCTTCCTTGGAGCACGCTCTAAAAAAATGCTTTACGGATATGAGCAATTAAAAAATTATTGTGAACAAATATTTTGTTCAACAGATGATGGTAGTTATGGACGCCAAGGGTTTGTAACCGACTTATTTGAAGAGAAATGTCAAAAACTCAAAATTGACCAAGTTATTGCAGTCGGTCCTATCCCAATGATGAAAAAAGTTGTTATAATAGCTCACAAATTACACATTTCTTCTCTTATCTCCTTGGAGGAAAGGATGGCTTGCGGATTTGGAATATGCATGGGATGCGCTGTAAAGTTAGCTGACGGCAAGCACCATTTAGCCTGCTGTGATGGACCTGTATTTCGGGGAGAAGATGTGGAATGGTCATTATTTGAAAATTGATTATTGAAATTGTTTGTATCTTGGTTATTGGTTATTTCTAAAATTCGGGCTGTAGCGCAGTTGGTAGCGCGCCCCGACGGACGTCGGGGAGGCCGCGGAAATTCTTATGACACAAAAAGCGTCTGTTTATATTATTCAAAGCCAAACATCAAATGCCTTTTATATTGGTGTCAGTACTGATGTATTAAAAAGAGTAACAGAACATAATTCAGGTAAAACTAAATCTACCAGAAATAAAGGGCCGTGGATTTTGCGTTTTGCACAAAA
>JBBTVS010000065.1:0-4652 GCA_038078695.1 Patescibacteria group bacterium | reverse complement strand
TTTACTCCCTACTGCGCAGAAATTGCTATTGGGCACAAGGCCCGGGCTAAGGGAGGAGGGACCCCTAGCGGGTCACAATTTCTGCGCATTAGGCAATAAAGAACGGGGCATAGTAGCACATATGTTATTTTTTGTCAATGTTGACCCTTGTTTTTGCTTATGATATGTTTAAGTTAAATAAACTTAACTTATGTCAAAACAATCAAAACGATACCAATCCAATCAACAAAAAATAGAAAAAAAAATATATGCATTTGATGAAGCTATTAAAATCATCAAAGAACAATCAAACGCTAAATTTGATGAATCATTAGAGGTTCATTTGAATTTAGGCATTGATCCTAAAAAAAGCGAGCAAACGATCAAGGGATCTGTAGTTTTGCCGCACGGCACCGGCAAAACCGTAAAAATAGCGGTTTTTACTGAATCCAAGCAAAAGGAAGCAAAAGAAGCTCAAGCTGACATTATCGGCGGCAAAGAATTAATAGAAGAGATAATTAAAACTAAAAAGGCTGATTTTGATGTCGCGATCGCAACGGCTGACATTATGCGCGAACTGTCTCGCGCGGCTAAAATATTAGGACCTAAAGGATTAATGCCTTCGCCAAAAACTGGTACTGTAACCGAAAATATTTCCGGAACTGTTAATAAATTAAAAACTGGTCAAATTAATTTTAGAAATGATGATTCCGGCAATGTTCACCAAAATATCGGAAAACTAAGCTGGGATCTGTTAAAAATCAAAGAAAATTTTAATGCTTTATTAACGGAAATTAAAAAACACAGACCAAAAGGGGTAAAGGGCACATTTATTAAGAGCATAACATTGTGTTCTAGTATGGGACCGGGGATAAAAGTTCAAAGTTAATATTTTAAAATGTCAAATGTCAAAATCCAAATGTCAAATCAATGTCAAATGATTAAATATTAAATTTTTTCTATCATTTGGCATTTGGATTTGATTTGCCATTTGGCATTCGCAATTTGACATTTTGTGCTTCGTTCAAACATGCTTTTCACCATCATAGTTTTCCTAATAATTCTCTCCATTTTAGTGATCGTCCACGAGACTGGCCATTTTATCGCCGCACGCTATTTTGCCGTTCAGATAGAAGAATTTGGCTTGGGCTTTCCGCCCCGCGCAGTAGAGCTCCATCAATCCAAAGATGGAGTAAAATGGACTTTAAACTGGCTGCCTTTAGGCGGCTTTGTTAAATTAAAAGGAGAAGACGGCCAGTTTAAACAAGACCCCGACAGTTTTGGTCACAAACAGCCTTGGAAAAGAATAATAATACTTTCTGCCGGAGTATTTATGAATGTCGTCCTTGCTTTTATTTTGCTATCTATCGGTTTTGGAATAGGCTGGCCCCAGGATTTAACCGAGAAATCCGTGCCGGACAAATTTATTAAAGAAAAAAACATTATGATTGCCTATATTGAGCCTGATAGCCCGGCTGATAAAGCTGGCATTAAAGCTGGAGATATTATTAAAAACATTGATAATCAGTCTTTTACCGCACTCTCAAATATGCAAAATTTTATTAAAGACAAAGAAAATCTAAAAGTCTCCATAGAAATTGATCGCGCCGGAGAAATTTTTAAAAAAAAAATTATTCCTCAAAAACTAAAATTTAATATAGATTCTGACGGTAAAAAAACAATAGAAAAAATCGGCATCGGCGTAGGACTGGCAGAAGTCGGGGTAGTGCGCTATCCTGTTCATTTGGCTCTTTATCTAGGAGCAAAAAATACTGTTATTTATAGTGTCAGAATTTTTCAAGCCTTTTATAATTTAATTAAAGATTTGATTTTAACGCGCAAAATCAGTCCTAATGTCGGCGGTCCAGTGATGATTGCCGCTTTATCAGGCAAAGCCGCGGAGTTAGGTTTTATTTACATTATCCAGTTTATCGCGCTTCTGTCTTTGAATTTAGCGATTATCAATATTCTGCCTTTGCCGGCGCTGGATGGCGGCCGCATTTTATTTGTGATTGTGGAAAAGTTCAAAGGCCGAGCGGTTTCTGTAAATGTAGAAACTTGGATTCATATGATTGGCTTTTGGCTGTTAATATTGCTGATGATTTTAGTTACCGCCCGCGATATTGCCCGCTTTCAAATTTGGGATAAAGTTAAAAATATCATAACTTCATAATTCATAATTGGTAATTCATAACTAAAATTAGCTATGCAATATTATAAATTATGATTTATCAATTATGATTTATGAATTTACAAATTTCTCTTCAGCAATTCCAAGGTCCTTTGGATTTGCTTTTAACTTTGATACAAAAACAAGAATTAGACATATCAAAAATCTCGCTCTCTCAAGTAGCGGATCAATATTTAAAATTTATTAATGAAAATAAACATATTCCTTTTAATAAATTGCTTGATTTTTTGGCCATTGCAAGCCAGCTAATAATATTAAAAACAAGAGCGCTTTTGCCGTATTTGTCAGATGATGCGGAAGAAGAAAGCGAAGATAATTTGATAATTAAACTCCAAAACTATCAACTATATTTAAATTTAGCTAAAAAACTGCAAAATCGTTTGGAAAATCAGCAAAGCATAAGTTTTAGCAGATTATCTAAATCAATTAACTTTAGGCTTGATGAATCCTCTATAACTTTGCCTTTATTGCAAAAAACTGCTGCGCGGCTATTAACACAAAAAGTTAAGCCCATGCCTATAACCGCGCTTAAAAAAATCTTTAACATTCAAGAAAAACTTAAACAGATTAATGATTACTTAAAGCAAAAAGAAAAATTTTTGTTTTCCGAATTAGTTGGGCGAACATCGTCAAAAATAGAAATTATAATCAGTTTTTTAGCATTGCTTGAATTAAGCAAAGCAGGCGTCGTTTTTATCAGTCAAAAAGAGATGTTTGAAGAAATCACTATCATGAAACATGGAACATGAAACATGGAACAAAATAAAATCTATAGTTGAATCTCTGCTTTTTGCGGCTGGCAAACCCATATCTTACAATCAGATTGCCAAGATTTTAAAAATTGATCAAAAAGAAGCTGAACAAACAATAAGACAGATGCAAAAAGAATATCAAGAACAAAAAAGGGGGTTTAGAATTGTCAGCAATAATTATCAGGCAGAAATGACTTCTGCCCCGGAAAATGCCGAGATGTTAAGTCAATTTTTAAATTACGAAAAATCAGCAATTAGCCAAGCTAAAATAGAGGCTCTGACTGTTTTGGCTTATAAAGGACCGCTGACTCAAGCAGAATTAGAAGAAATCCGCGGAGTTAATTGCTCCGTAATTTTGCGAAATCTAAAAATTGACGATCTGATTGATGGAATTAAACAAGGCGATATGATAAAATATCAAGTTAGCGTTAAATTTTTAAAGATGCTTGGGATTGAATCTGTGGAAGAGCTACAATCAAATGTTAATTGTCTGTTATCATAAAATCAAATGTCAAAACCAAAATCACATCTGTATCTATATGAAAGTTTTGAGATTTGAGTTGTGGTTTTGAGTTTTGAGATTTAAGTTTTGAGTTTTTAATAATGCTCACAAAATTACTGCTCGCTCTTTTAATTCCGCAATTAACGCTACTGCCTATTTCTCCGCAAGTTAAAGGCAGAACTGTTGATATTAACAAAATTCCGGGCTGGCAAAAAATTAATCGTTATAATATAGAGCCTATAATAAGCGCTCCCTCGGCTGTTGTGATTGATGATGAAACCGGCAGAATTTTGTTTAAAAAAAATCATTCGGCCCCGCGGCCAATTGCCAGCATTACTAAACTGATGACAGTTTACGCGTATCTTAAAAAGACTGATTATGATTTGGATCGCCAAATCACGATGCTAAAAATTGACGAACGGAATGGCGGCCAGCGGAATATTTACAGAGGCGAGACCGGATCAGCGCGCGATTTTTTAAACATTTCTCTGATCGCTTCAGATAACAGCGCCGCGGCCGCGCTGGCTCGCGCAGGCGGTTTTTTGGATAATTTTGCCGATGTAAGCGCTGAAATAGCCAAAAAATTAAATCTAAAAAATATCGACTTAAAAGAGCCAACCGGTTTAAATCCGTTAAATGCTTCCACAGCTTTGGATATAGCGCGTTTAGGTCAAGCTGTTTTTAGTCAGATTGGTATCAGCGAGATTGCGAGCCAAGCGCAATATATCTTTTCACCGATTAATTCAACGCGCAAGCGCATCATTAAATCAACCAATGATTTGCTCGGCACGAGCCTATTTAAAATCACTGCCGCAAAAACCGGATACACAAAAGACGCGGGCTATTGCTTGGTTTTAAAAGCCGGGCAAATTGACAAAAATTCCAACAAACGAATCATCATCGCTATTTTAGGCGCGCCGACATCGGAAGACCGATTCCAAGACGCCAAAGCTCTTGCATGGTGGGTGTTTGAGAATTTTGAGTAGAAAAAATCCTATTACAAAAAATTTTATATAAAAATTTTTTTTACTGATTGTATAAAATTAGTAAAAGAAAAAACATAAATTTATGGCTATAAAAATACCAGAAAAACAGCTTGATTTTTTAAAAGAGGAAGAAAGTCAAAAAAAGCAGGATGAGGTTAGAACATCAAAATCAAAGACAGAAAAACCGCAAGAAGCCGCTCAAGAAGAAATAATTGTTGAACAGCCAGCAATGCCAGCTCAAA
>JBBTVS010000064.1:0-9338 GCA_038078695.1 Patescibacteria group bacterium | reverse complement strand
TCTCATTTTATTAATTCTTTAATAAATCGCGGAGTCTCAATCAATACCATATTATTAATTTTAATGCTGCCATTGGTAGCAACGGTTATTACTTTTGCGCGCCAGGTTGTAGGCATTAAGGCTTTTGGCATATATATTCCAACTATTTTAACTCTTACTTTTGCGGCTATAGGCATTCAAGCCGGTTTTTTAATTATTATTTTAATTTTAACCGTAGGAACTTTGATAAGGGTTGCATTAAAAAGACTGCGCTTGTTGTATTTGCCGCGCATAGCTTTAATGATTACTACAGTTAGCATCAGCATGTTAGTTTTATTTTATTTTTCCGCCCGCATGCCTAATTTATCGCTGATTTCAGTATCAATTTTTCCTATTTTAATTTTAATTATGTTAAGCGAGGAATTTGTTAAAGTGCAGATAGAAGAAGGTGTTAAAAATGCTTTGATTTTGACAGGAGAGACTCTAATTTTATCAATTATTAGTTTTTATATAGTAAACTGGGACATGATGCGCAATTTACTGCTGTCTTACCCTGAAATAATTTTAATCACTTTTATCGTCAATTTACTTCTTGGTAAATGGACAGGTCTCCGTTTATGGGAGCTCTATCGTTTTAGGGAAGTGAGCAAGGCGATTACTTTTATTGAAAAGAAACTGAAAGATAGGAAAGAATAAAATATTTGTAGTATTATGAGTATTATGAAACTTATTATTGTAGGTTCCCGTTATTCGGAAGAATCTAAACTATTAGAACAAGAATCATTAAGACAGGGCTGGCAGGTTAAAGTTATTCCAATAAAAGATGTAATTTTTAAAAATGGTCTGCCTAAGTTAGGCGTCTTTGACGCTATTCTTTTTAGAGCCATTAATCAGCATATTATTCCAGCGAAGATAATAGCTAAATATGCTAAAAATCAAGGCAAGGTAATTATTGATGAATTGCTGGCAGAGAGCGATTATGATTTTAATAAATCACAAATGCATGCCAAGCTTTCTTTTAATCAAGTGCCGCAGCCCAAAACTTATCAGGTTTTCTCTTTAGCCAATTTAAAATTAGTTCTTAATTTATTATCCGTGCCTCTGATGGTTAAGCCAGTCCAATCAATGCGTGGTAAAGGTATTTTTAGGTTTGATTGCAAGAAAGATTGTTTTAATTTTTTTAAACAGAATAGAAACTATAACTACCTTATTCAAGAGTGGCTTTCTTCTAAATATTACTATCGCGTTTTTGTTATTAATAATAAAGTATTAGGAGCTATCAAACGTTCATCTTTAAAATGCAATAATCGCCCGCGAATTCCATTGGAGCAAAGGTCAAAAAAAGTAATTTTATCGTCAAATTTGAAAAATTTAGCTCTTAGCGCAAGCCGTGCGTGTAATATAGAAATTGCCGGCATTGATATTATGGCTAAAAATAAAAAATTTTATGTTTTAGAAGTTAATCGTGCGCCGCGTTTCATTCGCTTTGCGCAGGTTACAAAGTTTAATCCAGCTAAAGAAATTATTAATTATTTGCATAGAAAAATTATGCGTCAACCCGCCGAATTGGCTGGTAAATAGTTTTACTGTATGATTGGAAGTCTTTTTTCTGTTTTTAAAAATAGCAAGAACATTTTAGGGCTTAATGCCCGTAATATAGAGTTTATCCGTCCGCATAATTTAAAGGGCGCCAAAAGGATAGCAGATAATAAATTATTAGCTAAGCGAGTTTTGCGCAAGGCAGGGCTTTTAGTCCCTAAAACTTATAAAGTTATTACTTCAATGCAGGTCTTAAAATCTTTTGATCCGGCAGACTTGCCAAGAAGTTTTGTTTTAAAACCTAATCGCGGTTTTGGCGGAGAAGGAATAATGCTTACTTACAATCGCCGAAAAAACGGCGCTTGGTTAGATAGTTCTCTTAAAGAGATTTACTGGTCTGATATTAAAGCGCATATTCAGGATATTTTGGATGGGCGTTTTTCGCTAGCCAATGCTCCTGATATAGCGTTTTTTGAAGAGAGGCTGGTTCGGGATGCTATGTTTAAGCATTTAGCATACAGGGGAGTGCCTGATATTAGAGTTATTGTTTATAATCAAGTGCCGATTATGGCTATGATGCGCCTGCCGACCCGTTCATCGCACGGCAAGGCTAATTTGCATTTAGGCGGTATTGGGGTAGGAATAGACATAGCCTCTGGAGTAACTACGCATGCGGTTTGCAGGGATCAAATTCTAACCAATGTGCGACAATTTTCTAATATCAAAATCCCTGAATGGAGCAATATTTTAAGTTTGGCAGTACACGCTCAACAGATTACTGGTTTAGGCTATTTAGGCATTGATATAGTTTTAGCTAAAAATAAAGGCGCAATAGTTTTGGAACTAAATGCCAGGCCTGGTTTGGGCATACAAATCGCCAATTTAATCGGGTTAAAAGAAAGACTGAAGAGGGTACAGGGTTTAAAAGTAAAAGGGGCGGCGCAGGGCATTAGATTATCGCAGGAGCTTTTTGGACAGGTTGAAGGCGCCGTGGATCAAGAGTTTCAGAAGGATATTTTATCTTTGCTTAAAGTAATTGAAACAGTTGTTCTTTATCATAAAGATAATCCAGACATAAAATTGATGGTTAAGACTAAGATAGATTCAGGAGCGCGATCTTCTTCTATAGATTACGAGCTGGCGCGCCGTTTGGGCTGCGGCGATGTGGTTGATTATGTCGCCCCTTTTCAATTAAATACTCCAATTACCAAGCCAGAAGCCATAGCTTTAAAGAAAAGAATCAAAAGAGATTTAAAGTTGCATCCGCAGATTAGCAAAGTTAAGATAATCCGCTCTGCTTCCGGCTCTACGGTGCGCGTTACTGTGCCAATCAAATTTAAATTGAAAGATAAAACAATAGAGACTAATGTTAATTTGATTAGCCGCGAGCATTTGACTTATGATATGATTATCGGCCGCAGGGATTTGGAAGGTTTTTTGATTAAACCGAGAAGATAACGTTGAAGTTGACCTTTGACAGTTGAGAGTGTTATAATCAGTTAATGTCCAACATATTCGGTAAAATTTTTCGCATAACAACTTGGGGAGAATCGCACGGAAAAGCGATTGGCGTTGTAATTGATGGATGCCCTGTAGGGCTTAAATTGTCAGAGTCAGATATTCAACACGAGCTTGATCGCCGCAGGCCTGGGCAATCAAAGATCACCACAGCGCGTCAAGAACAAGATAGAGCAGAGATATTATCAGGCGTGTTTCAAGGCATGACTTTAGGCACGCCGATTTCTATTTTAATTAAAAATCAAGATGCGCGCTTGCAGGATTATGAAAAGTTAAAAGATGTTTATCGGCCTGGACATGCTGATTATACATGGGAAGCTAAATACGGTATTCGCGACTGGCGCGGCGGCGGCAGAGCATCGGGTCGTGAAACAGTAGGAAGAGTGGCTGGAGGGGCGGTGGCGAGGAAGATTTTAAGTCAAGTTGGGGTGGAGATAGTTGGGTATGTGAAGCAGATTGGTATTGTTAAATGTCAAATGTCAAAATCCAAATGTCAAATCAATTCCAAAATCCAAATGTCAAATTTTAGGGAGCAGATAGACAAAAGTATAGTGCGGTGTCCAGATGCATCTGTATCAGAACAAATGATTAAGCTGATTGAGAAAGTGCGGAGAGAGGGAGATTCGGTTGGAGGGGTTATTGAGATTATTGCGATAGGCGTGCCGGTAGGATTGGGCGAGCCGGTCTTTGATAAGCTGTCTGCTGGCCTCGCTAAAGGATTAATGTCAATTCCAGGGGTTAAGGGAGTAGAGATTGGGAGCGGGTTTGATTGTTGTGAGATGCGGGGAAGTGAGCATAATGACAAGTTCAAAGTTCCAGCCAGTTCGGCTGGCAGGCGCCCTTCAAAGTTTAAAGTTATTACTGAAACAAATAACGCCGGCGGAATATTAGGCGGAATTTCTAATGGCATGCCTATAGTCGCAAGAATTGCGGTCAAACCTACTTCCAGCATTGTCAAAGAGCAGGGGACAGTTGACAAAAATGGCAGATCAGTTAAGATTAAAATTATTGGTCGCCATGATCCATGCTTATGTCCGCGCGTGGTGCCGGTGGCAGAGGCAATGATGGCATTGGTTTTGGCAGATTATTATTTAATATCGCGAATGTATAAATGAAATTTAAGCCGCGAATTTAGGAATATCAGCTAAATTTGTACTTAAATGTATTTTTATATTAGCGAATCAGCGATTTTATGAAAAAATGCACAAAATGCAGAGTTCCTTTAGAAGGAATTTTGTCAAAAATATCTAAAATTTTCGGCGTTAAGCCTTCAACAAAACAAGGAGGCGTCTGCAATAAATGCGAAGATAAGCCAGAGGAGAAAAAAGTTGTGGAGGAGCCGACAAGCCAATCAGAGGACGCGTCTGTTTGATTACTCTATGTGATGATGAATTTGGAGTTTCTAAAAGAAAGCAGGATTTATATTTCTGTTTTTAAACTTGGCTGGCGGAATTTTTTGCCACTTCCACCCAAAAAACGCTTCCTTTGTTCTCTTGGCTTTTAAAGCCGCAATTTCCCCGCGGGTGTGCTTGAATCATTTTTTTGACGATGAAAAGGCCTAAACCAGAGCCGTCTGTATGCATTGAATTGGCATTGCTGGCTCTTTTAAACTTGGTATAAAGCCCTTCTTGATCAGCTTTCGGAATTCCGATGCCGTTATCTCTAATCTCTATTCTAATTACATCGTCTTTAGACTTGATTTTAACCAGCGCCCTGCCGCCTTCCGCTGTATAGGTCAGCGCGTTTGAAAGCATATTGTCTAAAACTACTTGTAAATAATGCTCCGAGCCGTAAGCTGTAAGCGGTTGGTTAGGTTTAATAGCAGAGTCATCAAGCCGCAGGGCGATTTTTTTCTCTTGAGCTTGATTTTGATGCTTTTTTATAATTTCTTTAAGAAAAGGAATTATGTTAAAGCGTTCTAATTCCCTTCCTTTTAAAGTAAAGTTTCCGGTATCAAGCTCCAACGCATAGAGAATATCAGAGATAATTTGTGTTAATTTTTCGGTTTTTACGCCAATGTCGTGATAAGATTCTTTTATTTTAGGAGATGCGTTTTTATCTAGATCTTCTAGAAGCAAAGCGATATTGCCGCGAATTACGGAAATAGGAGTGCGCAACTGGTGCGAGGCTATGGTTAAAAATTCAGAACGCATTTTAATAAGTTTTTTTAAACGGATATTTTGTTTTTCCAAAAGCGTTTTTTGTTTTTTGAGCAGATTAAAGTTTATGGTGTTATTTAAAGCAAGCGCTGTATATTCGGCAAACAGCTTTAACAAATGCATTTTATTGGATGGCAGTTGTTTTTCCTTAAAATTAAGCCATAAAGCGCCGATGGTTTTATGGCGGAATACTACCGGCAACGAGACGGTAAAATGTATTTGGGCGATTTTTTGAATAATTTTGGCAGTCGCGAGTGGCACAGGAGGACAGATAAAATTAGAAATGTTAGCGCCGGTATAGATTTTTTTGTTTAAGATAGCGTTTTTTATAAGATGTTCTTTCGGATAGCTGAACGGCAACCTGTAATTGCGGAGCGTCTTTTTTAATTTTGTTTTTAGAATAAATTTAATAATGGCGGTTTCGGAGACAGTGTGGGAGTAAAAGTATTTTTTCTCCTGATTAACCAAGAATAGGATGCCTCCTAAAGCTCCGAGATATTTTGTCATCAAATTAACAATATTTTGCGTGATTGCCTTAAAATCTAAATTGCTGATTAGAGTTTGGAAAATTTTTTGCAAGGTTAGCAAATCGGTTTTAGTAAGTTTGTTTGATTCAAGCATTATTTTAAAAGCGCAATAAAATTGCCTAATTGTTCATGCATATTTTTATGAGCGGCAAATGAGCGCCTGATAGCCTCTCCGGCATCAAAACTTTTAATCTCTCTGCCGATTTTTGCGCGCATTTCCAAGAGCCGCAGTCTTTTATCTCTTATGTAATCTTCGCATTTTTCCCTGACTGTTTTAATCAGTTTTTGCAGGCCGTTATAATTTTCCGGATGGGCGGCGATTTGTTCAATTTCTTCGGCAGTAATGTAGCCTTTATCAATGGCGTATAATATTAAGGCCGAGGCAAAATCTCCTTGTTTTAATTCAATAGGAAAAGTGTGCCAATCGTTTTCTAAATTTCCGGCGACTTGATCATATAGAAAAAATTCTAAAGCAGATTTTAATTCTATTTTTTCAAACTTTGACGAGCCCATCAACATAATCATATTGCCGATAACAATGTGCATGTTATAGCTTAATCTTTTTTCCACTTTGCCTATGGTGTCTTCGTCTCCCAAATGCAGCAAGTCCGTGCCCTGATGTTTGGCAAAAGTTTTTAAATCCAAAGCCTGCCAGAAGGCTTTCCAAAGTTCGCCGTACGCTTCCTTTAAGTCTGGTTTAAAGTCCATAAATCTTGGCAGATTTCTTAATTCCAGTGTTAAATCATTCCAAGCGTCTTTAATCAAAACCAGATAATCTTTTTTAAAAGAATCTGTTTGTTTGGACAGGACATTTTTTTGTTCCTCTTCTCCATTGCCGACTATAGCCAGAGCATCAGTTAAAAAGCGTTCTTCTTGCATTTGGTCAACTATATCATCTATAAAAACAACCACGGCTATGCTTTCTTGAATGAGTTCAGAAGTTTTTTCTTTTAATTCCTGATCAACGCAATCCAGCATGGTTTGTTCAACGCCGCTTTTAAGCCATTTCCAGATAAATTCCTTGCGCGGTTCTGCAAACAGATGAAGAGCCGTCTCATTGTATCTATTTATTAAAGTTTGGATTTTAATTGAGAGAGGAATTTGGTCAATTTCGGCAATAAAAGTTTTTGTCTTTTCTTTTGTCAGATGGCTTTGTTCAAGTTGATTTTGTTCTTTATTCATATAGGTTATTCCTATTTGGCATATAACATTATGGAATATATCAGATTAAGATTGAACTTGTCAAGGCTTATAATTTATTGATTCCTTTTTGGCATATTACTTTGTGGAATTTATCATATATTTATGAAAAAGAATAATGTAAAAACCAATCAAAAATCAATTTATAGCCAAGAGCAATTGTATTTAGTGGCTCAATTAAAAAAAGCCCGGCAAGACGCCGGCTTTAATCAGGGAATAGTCGCTGATCGTTTAGGCCGCACCCAATCTTATTTATCCAAATTAGAGTCAGGCCAAAGACGAATTGATGTCATTCAGTTAAAAAAACTGGCGCGGATTTATAAAAAGGAATTGGAATATTTTGTTAAATAAAAAACAAAGTAAATTCCAGCCAAGTTAAGGGCAATGTTATCAGAAGAAGAAGTCAAGTTGAATTTGACAAAAAATAGCGCAATGATACAATTGTATTATGCAAAAAGAATATATTACAACCAATGTGCGATTGCCGCGAGGTATCCACAAAGAGCTTAAATATCGCGCGCTTAAAGAAGATAGGAGTTTAGGCGCCTTAATAAGGGAGTATATAGAGCGTTGTATTAAAATTACGCTGCCAGTTAAAAGAAAGGTTGATTATAGCAGGGATCCTATTTGGAGTTTGCCTAAATTAGCGCGAGATTTAGGAGATAAAAATTTATCTTCTAAAGTAGATAAAATAGTGTATGGTGTATGATTTTTATAGACGCTAATTTCTGGATCGCTTTATTTAACAAAAAAGATGCTTGTCATAAACAAGCATTGCATTTATTTAATGCCCTTCAACAGAGTGGTTTTAACAAATTATTTATCAACAATTTAGTATTGGCCGAGGTTCTGACGATTTTGAGCCAAAGAACCGGGAAAGTATTAGCTTTGCAATTTTATGATTCGCTATTATTATCATTTTTAATAGAAATTGTTTATATTACTGAATCTATAGAAAGAAGAGCCATGGAATATTTTAGACAAATTAGTACTAAGAATATTAGTTTTACAGATTGCTCTATTTTTGCCACTTCTGATATGCATCAAATTAAAAATATTATTAGTTTTGATAAACATTTAAAATGCGTCAAAGATTTTAACATTATCAATGACCCAAAACAGCTTTCCAAAAATTGAGGAGGAAATTTTGAAATTTTGGCATGAGCGGCAAATTTTTAAAAAGAGCCTTGAGAAAAAATCAAAAGGTGAGTTTGTATTTTACGACGGTCCGCCGTTTGCCACCGGACTCCCGCATTACGGACACATTATCGCCTCTGCGATTAAGGATGTAATACCGCGGTATAAAACTATGCAAGGCTTTTGCGTCAACCGTCGCTGGGGCTGGGACTGCCACGGTTTGCCCATTGAGAATTTAATTGAGAAAGAGCTGGAGCTTAAAACTAAAAAAGACATAGAGAAATTAGGTATTGATAAATTTAATGCCAAGTGTCGTAATTCTGTATTGCGTTATGCTGATGAGTGGAAAAAGTTTATTCCCAGAATGGCGCGCTGGGTGGATATGGAGGCTGATTACAGGACCATGGATAATCGCTATATTGAGGTGATTTGGTGGATTTTTAAACAACTCTATGATCAAAATTTAATTTACGAGGGCTATAAATCAATGCATTTGTGTCCGCGGTGCGAAACCACGCTTTCTAATTTTGAGGTGACGCTTGGGTATAAAGAGGCGAAGGATTTGGCGGTGACAGTAAAATTCAAAATTAAAAATTCAAAATTAAAAATTCCAATTAAAAATTTAAAATTATCAGATAAAGACGAGGTATATTTATTAGCTTGGACAACTACTCCTTGGACATTGCCGGGAAATATGGCGCTGGCAGTTGGAGAGAGTATTAAGTATTACGTGTTAAGCATTAAGGGGGTAGAAGAGCATTATATTGTGGCTGTTGATAGGATCAAGGAAGTTTTGAGAGATCAAGACTATGAGATAGCGAGTGAAATAAAAGGGTCAGATTTGGTTGGGTTAGAATATGAGCCGCTTTTTAATATCAAATTACAAAATTCAAATGTCAAATCAAATCCAAATGTCAAATGTCAAAATAGAGAAGAAGAATGGGAGAATGCTTTTAAGGTTTATCCGGCTGATTTTGTGTCAACAGAAGAGGGGACAGGGATTGTTCACATAGCGCCGGCGTTTGGCGAGGACGATTTAAATTTAGGTAATAAGGAGAATTTGCCTTTTGTCCAGCATATAAAAACTGATGGATCCCTTAGACTAGAATTATGTAGCAGTCTTTTTGACGGCGGCAATAATCCAGCTCAATGGAGGGTTCAATTAAAAGAGGTGGATATAGGGGTTTTAAAATATTTGCAAAAGCATGAGGTATTGTTTAAAAAGGAAAATGTCAAACACTCTTATCCCCACTGTTGGCGCTGTGATACTCCTTTGTTA
>JBBTVS010000063.1:8952-15960 GCA_038078695.1 Patescibacteria group bacterium | reverse complement strand
TAAATTGCCGGCAAAAACAATAAATAAACCCCCCGAGAAAAGTTTCTCGGAGGGCCATCTTCTTTCTTAAAAATAAAATTATCTAACAGCGTCTTTTAACGCTTTGCCAGCTTTAAATTTTGGCACTTTCATAGCTGGAATTTGGATCTTTTGTGAAGGATTTTGCGGATTCACGCCTGTGCGAGCTTTGCGGCGAGAAATAGAAAAAGTCCCAAAGCCAGTCAGGGTTACTGTTTTGCCGCCTTTAATGGCGCTTGTAATGGCGCTAATAACTGTATTTAAAGCTAATTCGCCATTTGCTTTAGTAGTATCTAAAGCTTGTGATATTTTTTGAGCTAATTCGGATTTAGTCATAATGTCACCCCCTTTCTATTATTTGATCTATTCTTTTAATATAAATAGTTTGAAGATTATTTATTTCCGCTAGGATACTATTAAAAAGAATTTTTCCTTTCTTAAGCATTTTATGCCCTATAGGCAGTTGTGTCAAGAATGATTGAATTATATCTTCCTTTTTTACTCCCAGAATGCTCTCTTTGGCTGCTGTCATTCCAACATCAGTCACATAACCTAAATTATGCTGGGAAATAATTTCTGCGTCCGCAGTAGGTATGTGAGTATGGGTTCCAACTACCAAAGAGGCGCGTCCGGCCGCATACCATGCAAAAGCCACCTTTTCACTGGTTGCTTCAGCGTGAAAATCCACAATTACTTCATCAATGTTTGCTGTTTGAGATATGATTTCATCAAATTTGCGGAAAGGATCGTCATAATCTTTTTTCATAAACACTCGGCCGATTAAATTGATTAACAACACCCTTTTGTTTCTGACATTTAAAATAACAAAACCGCGCCCGGGCGCGCCTGGCGGATAATTAGCAGGGCGCAAAATTTGCAACTTTGCATCCTCTAATAGCCGAAACCCTTCCCTGCGCCGCCAAATATGGTTGCCTGAAGTAAAAGCGTCAATGCCGATATTTTGGATTTCAGCAAAAGTCTTTGGAGTGATTCCTTTGCCATGAGCCAAATTTTCTATGTTAGCAATTACCAAATCTAATTTATGCTCTTTGCGAAACCCAGGAACCAACTCTTTAACGCCGTACCTGCCTAATTCACCGACAACATCGCCGATAAACAAAATTTTAAGAGACATTTTATCTCGCATATTCTTCAACGCGAGTCTCGCGGATTACATTAACCTTAATCTCGCCAGGATAACTTAATTCAGCTTCTATTTTATCCGCTATGTCGCGAGCTAATTTAATGGCCGTTAAATCATCAACAGTTTCAGGAGTTACAAAAACCCGAATTTCCCGGCCAGCATAAATAGCGTAAGCGTTCTGCACTCCTTCAAATAATTTCGCAGTATCTTCCAATTCCTTTAACCGCTGAACATAATTTTCGTAAGTATCTTTGCGGGCGCCCGGGCGCGATCCTGAAATAGAATCAGCAACTTTATTAATAATGCCCTCTATGTTTTTGGGATTATCTTTATGATGAGAAATGGCTAAATAGGCGATCTCTTCCGGCAAATTAAACTTCTTCATTATCTCATAGCCTAATTCCGGATGGGCGCCTTCTATCTCCTGATCCACGGCTTTGCCTATGTCATGGAGCAAACCGCCCTTGGTGCAAATCCCTGCGTCAGCCCCTAATTCAGCCGCTAACATTTTAGATATCAATGCCACTTCTATAGAATGCTGCAGGACATTTTGGCCGTAACTAGTGCGGTATTTTAATCTGCCTAAAATGCGGATTAATTTTGGATCTAATCCAACTACTCCAACCTGATAAGCCGCCTCTTCGCCAGCTTTTCTGATGTCTTTAGCTAGCTCAACTTTAGCCTCCTTAATCGCTTCCTCAATCCGGCCAGGATGAATTCGCCCATCTAAAATCAATTTTTCCAAAGCTATTCGGCAAAGCTGTCTTCTTATAGGACTATATCCGGAAATCCAAATAGTATCCGGCGTTTCATCAATAACAATCTCCGTGCCTGTTAATTTTTCTACAGTTTTAATATTTCTGCCTTCTTTTCCTATAATCCTGCCCTTCATTTCCTCATTAGGAATGGTTACGGCCGTGATAGTAGTCTCTTGAGCCACAGAGGAAGAGACTCTTTGCATTGCCGTGGCAATTAAATCTTTGGATTGACGCTCAACTTCATCAGAAGATTGAGCTTCTAATTTGCGAATGCGAGCAGCTAATTCATCTTTAATCCGCTCTTCGGTATTTTTAAACAAAACCTTTTTTGCATCTTCTATATTTAAACCGGCAATCTGCTCCAGTTTTTCTAGCTGCTTTTCTTTAACCTCTTTTATTTTCTCTTTTAGCTCTTCAGCCTCTTGAAGTTGTTGTTTGCACTTTTCTTTTGATTTTTCCAGCTCTAACAGTTTAGCGTCAAATGTCTCTTCTCGCCTTTCCAATCTATCTTGTCTCGCGCTTAAGTCTTTTTTTAATTCCCTTTCCTCGTTTTTAGCTTCATCAATAATTTGCAACGCTCTTTCTTTAGCCTTAATATTGATTTCTTTCTCTTTGTCTTTGGCTTTAGCGACAATGTCCTGGACCCTAGCTTCCGCGCTTTTGATCTTTTTAGTGACTAAATATTTTCTGATTAAATAGCCGATAAGTATGCCAAGTACTGCTCCGGCAACAATAAATATTCCAGCTTGCATAATAAAATTAGCATATCTTAACTAGAGTAAAGCCTGCAAAATACAGGCGGTGATATTCTATTGTTGTTGATTTTTAGCATCAATAGATTCAAACTGATTAAAAAACATAAAAAAATAAAGTTATTCCCTTAGTATACTCCAATCAAGTATGTGATTTGTTAAAATTAACTATTTCTAAACTTACCAGATTTAAGGTTTTTAGTCAATTTTTGGTCCCTGCTTTCGCCAACATCTCCCAGTTAAACTGGAAAAAATTTTTCATCATAAAAAGCGCCAACTAGAATTTTGTTGGCGCTTCAACAGGAGTTCTAAGCCAAAAAGCTGGTTAAAGTCTTCTTCACTAAACTTTACCTCGCTTTTTCTTTTGCTTTTTAAAAAATTAGGCAACCACCGCAAACCCTGCTTTGCTAAAATCTTGATCAAAAGTAAAAACTGTTTTTAGCTTTAATCTTTTCAGTTGTAATATTTATTTGTCTCATAATATCATGATATTATAGTATTATTGTCAAGTATCTCAAAATTATATTTTAAATCGCCTCCCGCACCACTTTGCGATCGTCCCATGGAATAAACCCGCCGCCTACTGCCATAACTTCTTCGCACCCTTTGCCTGTTAAAGCAATGATGTCGCCGTGCATTGCCAGTTCAATCGCTTTTTTAATGGCTTCTCTGCGATCTAAAATCATCCAATAATTTTGATTGATTTTGCGCTTTGGATCGTCTTTAACTCCGGCCTCTACTTGATTCATAATCTCGCGCGGATCATCATCATAAGGATCTTCATTGGTGATAATAACATACTGCGCGTATTTTGAGGCAAGCGCGCCTAATTTAGGCCGCTTAGCCTTATCTCGTCCTCCGCCAACCGCCCCTAATACAGCAATCAAATTTGCTTTATCTAAAGACTTTATAGTCTCGTAGACATTCTCTAATGCTGCCGGATCATGCGCGTAATCAACTATCACTGTCAAATCCCGATTCTTATCATAAATTACCTCCATTCTCCCAGGCACTGGCTTCATCTTTTCTATTGCTTCCTGAATTATTCTCAGCTCAATTCCTTGCGACAGCCCAACGGCAATCCCGGCCAAACAATTATAAATATTAAATTTGCCTAACAGATTAGTCTTAAATTGATATTTTTGCCCATCATATAATATCGCAAATTCCGCCCCTTGCGCTGATAACTGATAATCAACAACCGACAGAATTTTTAATTTTGAATTGTAATTTTGAATTTTGAATTTTGAATTTTGAATTGTTATGCCCCACTTCTCCCCAGCATCAAATCCCAAAAAATATTCCGCATGCTCGTCATCTAAATCTACTACGCTAACCCCATTGCCGCCTAACGCGGCAAAAAGCCTGCCTTTAGCCTGTTTGTAATTTTCAAACGATCCGTGCGACTCAATGTGCTCTGGCGTTAAATTAGTAAAAACCGCAACTTGATAGCGAATTCCCCAATGCCGGTATTGTTTAATTCCTTCAGAAGTCGTCTCAATCACTGCGTATTTGCATCCTGATTTGACCATTTGACGCAATAATCGCTGGAGGCAAAATCTTCCCTGCATACCTTGTTTAGTGAGATTAACCCAAGACTTTGAGCCGATTTTAAAATTGATTGATGTAGTTAAGCCGGTTTTAAACCCTGCTTCAGTCAAAATTTGCCAGATCAAATTACTGGTCGTGGTTTTGCCGTTAGTGCCGGTAACGCCAATAACTTTCAAACGGCGCGAAGGAAAAAAATAAAATAAATTGGCGCATACTGCCAAAATTTTATGATAAAATATAATAATCTGCGCCGGCAAAAATTTTTTAAGCAGTTTTTTCATTAATCACAGTTTATCACTTAGCGCCACCTTAATCAATCTATCTAACAATTGACCAAATGAGAGACCAGCTGCCTGCGCGGATTTAGGCAATAGGCTTGCGGCAGTTAAACCGGGTATAGTATTAACTTCTAAAACATAAAATTTGCCGTCATCAGCTAAAATCATATCCACTCTAGAGATATGCCGGCATTTTAAAGCTTGATGCGCGCGCAGAGCCAATTTTTGCGCTTTTTTTGTTTGAGCTTTTGATAATGACGGCGCCGGCGTCAATTCATCAACTAAATTAGGATCATATTTAACTTTATAATCAAACCAATCTCCTTTGCGCTTTGGCTTAATCTCAATTACCGGCAAAGCTTGATCCCCTAAAATCGGCACTGTCAACTCCAAACCTGTAATAAATTTTTCAACCAGCGCTTCGCCTTTGCGGTCTATTTTTAAAGCTGATTTTAAAGCTGGCAACAGATCTTTTTTCTGTTTGACAATAGCCACGCCAACGCTTGAGCCTAAATTAACCGGCTTAACCACGGATGGCAAATTAATTTTAGGCAAAATTTGAGTTAAATTATCTTTATTAACTATCCGATACTTTGCTGTGGGGATTTTTTCCGCCTGAAAAATCTTCTTAGCCATTGCTTTATCCATTGCTAAGGCTGAAGATAAAGTATCGGATCCGACAAAAGGCACGCCCCAGAGCTCTAAAAAACCCTGAACAGTGCCGTCTTCACCGTAAGGACCGTGAAGAACCGGAAAAACAACATCAATTTTAGCATTTTGACTTTTTTGATTGCGCGGCGCAATTAAACTCTTGCTAATGTCAAAATCTTGGCACGCCTTAATGTCAAAACAAGCTGATTTTATATCGGTTGACGCTGTTAAATATTTAATTGACTCTTCAACATTCAGCCACTGTCCGGTTTTACTGATGCAAAGAGGCATCAAATTGTATTTTTGACGATCTAAATGCGCGATTACAGATGCTGCGGATTTAAGCGACACTTCATGCTCGCCGCTCTGACCGCCAAATAAGATAAGAATGTTTTTTTTCATAGGCAATTTTTTATATTACACCACGATCATATATGATTGTGATGATGTGTGTCAATTTTTAACAATCATAATTTTTTCCTGCGCACAACTTCCACATCAGCTTAAACCAAACTTTAAAAGCGTCGGAGATTTGCGGGTTAATGATGACGGTAAAAAGCGCGTCATCGCTGATTTTTCCCATCTTAGCATTAGAAACAATTACTGTATAATCGCCGAAAATATCTACAGAAGAATCAGTGGAATAATTAGCCGGCAGAAAGCGAAATTCGTGCGGATTAAACTGTTTTATTTTTTCCAGATCAGTGCCATGACAATATAAAATATGCATTTTGATTTTTTTATCAGCTGACTCTCTGTTATATAATTCAACCGTATTTTTAAGCCGCTCATCGGTCCAAGCGGCTTTAGCGCCGATAGTATAAACATCTTGACCGATTCTAATAACATCCCTAATATACCGCTTCCAGCCGGCAGGTCCGCGGTAAATCATTATTTCTTCTGTTTTAGTTTTTTCTTGCTGAATTTTTTGCAGATCCGGCATAATAGAATTTAGCGCATTTTTCTGCTCGTCAATAAATTCGGACAATTTGTTCGGATTAACAGCTTGATAACGATTTTCTTTTTTAGACAAAACTATAAACACAAACCCTTTTTCTAAAAGGCGATTTAAAACATCATAAACATTTCGGCGATGGACTTTGGCGGTTTTTGATATTTCTCCGACGCCAGCCTCGCCTAATTCCAAAAGCGCTTGATAAACATCAGCTTCGTTTTTAGAAAGGCCGAGTTGATTTAATATTTTGTTTTTTGTTTCATGTTCCATGTTATGCGTTAAGTGATTGAATCCCACAAAAACCAAAACCATTTTTTAAAACTGTCAGCCGCGTTTTGATTGATTATTACAGTAAATGAGGCTTCTTGGTTAAATTTGTTTAAATCTATATCTGCTAGAACACTGACGCGATTAGCATAAATTTCAATATTGCAATAAGTGCTATGGCCTTTGGGCAAAAATTTGTATTCCACATCGCCTAAATGTTTTTTTAATTCGGCGGCTGATTTTTTAGCAATTGGATCAAACAAAATATAAAATTTAATTTCTTTAGTGCGGGCTTTTTGAGCAAATTCTAAAAATGGTTCTTGCAGTTGAGGATCTAACCATGCTCCTTTAGCGTCAATAAAAAATATTTCTTTAGCTGAATTAAGAATATCCTGCATATTATTTTTCCAGCCCTCAATGCCTTTATAGATGTAAACATCTTCATTATGCTCTGTTTGGCGATATATTTCTGCCAGTTCCGGCATAATTTTAGCTAAAGCTCTTTCTTTATCCTCAACAATTTCCATTAATTTGGACGGGTCGGCGGCAGTAAAATGATCCTCGGCTTTATGCATTACTTCAAAAACCAAACCGCGCTCAACTAATTTTTTTAGAGTATCATAAACATTGCGCC
>JBBTVS010000063.1:0-8852 GCA_038078695.1 Patescibacteria group bacterium | reverse complement strand
CGGTAGTATTTGCCACTCTTTGAGTATGATATATAATGCGGGCAGAAAAGTCAAGGTTTGGCTTTTTAAATCTTTCTTTGACAATAGGGAGAAATCTAAAAGAAAGGAGATGAAACAAAATGGCGAAAATTTTGGTCACCTCCCTGGCGATTTTTTTGATTTTCACCTCCGTGGTCTTCGCGGACAATTTGTTAGTCCGCGTTGACGCGGGTAGTCAAGGAGCGGATATAAAGCTCTTTGATTACTTGCAAAGCGGGTGGACGGTTTGGTTACTTCATTTAACCGGGCTGTCCCCCGCTTTGTACGGGGGCCGTTCGTTCTCGCGTGGAGTTTTCTCCGCCGAGCTCGTCCCGGGTCTTGTTTTTGACCGGGAGAAAGGATTGAGTCTCAAAAATTTACTTCTTTAGACCAATCTCTATTACCAAGGTCGGTTTTCCGCCGCCTTGGTAAATGAGCTTGGCGGATTTTTTGACAAGCTCTGGCTTTGGGGGGAGCAAGAATTTTCCGTAACCCACAGAAGGTGGGTCGCGGGAAGTCGGAGCCAGAGTTTTATCGCTTCCGGTCCAGATTCGTTTCTGGCCGGGCCCATACTGGGCCGTCAGTATAGGATGGTCAGAGTGACGCTCTGGCCGTGGCGAGATGCGCTTAATAGGTCAAATTACGGTTTGACCATTCAAGCAAAAGGATTTTTTAACTACTAAGCCCCCACTTAGTAGTTAAAAAAACAAAATCTCCCTATTGTCATTTCGCCGGTATAATTTACTTATACCGGCTTTTTCTTTTTAAAACAAAAAACCCAGCTAAGCGCTTTTAGCGCAAAATTGGCTGGGGTTTCTTGATTTAAATAATAGTCTCCTTTTGATAATGCCCAAGTTTAATATCATTCATTACTAAATCCAACATTTTTAAAATAAGCGCTTTTCCCCTTTTATTGTTAAGCGATAAATTTTCACCAAATATTTTATCTTTCTTTAAACGTAGCACTAAAGGAGCTACTATATCTTTTTGCGTAAAAATATACACAATTAGCCGTCCTGCAACTTTATTAACCATACGTAATTTAAGCAACTTCCCATTTTTATAACCTAAATCAGAAAAATATATAGCGCTTTTGTTTATCTTTAACACAGCTTTTTTAATATCAGCAACAGTAAAATATTTCCCAAGCGGCTTGAGTTCTCTTTTGAAAAACGAATCAGTTAAAATCAACATAAAGAATTTATAAATTCTTTTTAGCAAGCAATGTTCCTAACTCATTAGCTTTAGCGATAACCTCTTTATCAGCAAAAACTTCGTCATAATAATCCTCTTTTGAGCGCAGGCTTAATAATAGATTATCATTAACATATTCGCGCATTGCCATATTTAGCAAAGCCTTTAAAGTCAAACCCTGCTCGCGCGCTTTATTCAGGGCCTTTTCTTTAAGAGCCAAGGGCGCATTAAAAGTAATTTGCCTTTGTGGTTGAAAAGTTGTTTTAAGCATAGATGTATTATATAGTTTATAACTGTATTTTAGCTGTATTAATTTTATCTGTCAACTATTAAAGCTCCGTCGCCTTCTCCACGCGAATCTGCCCACCTTGCTCTAAATGAACAATATCCCTGCGACCAATGCGGCCGGAGATCAAAAAATTTGCCAAAGCATTCTGCACATGATCTTGTATGGCGCGGCGCAGGGGCCTAGCGCCGTAGAGCGGATCAAAGCCGATGCTGGCTAACTCGCGCACTGCCTCGGGCGCAGTTTTTAAAGCAATGCCCTTTTCCTCAAGCTTAACCGCAATATCCGCCAAAATCAATTGCGCAATTTGCTCAATATGTTCTGGAGACAATGGTTGGAATAAAATAATGTCATCAAAACGGTTCAAAAATTCCGGATTAAAATACAGCAGTAAATCCTGCTTAACAAACTTTTCTTTAATCTCCGATATCTGACATCCTTGCTGTAATTTTTCTTGTAAAATCTGCGTGCCGGCATTGCTTGTGGCTACTATAATCAAATTCGTAAAATCAACAGCCTCGCCTTGTCCAGAAGTCAAGCGCCCGTCGTCCATCACTTGCAAAAATATATTTAAGATATTCTTATGAGCTTTTTCTAATTCATCCAACAGTAAAATGCTGTAAGGATTAGCTATTACCGCTTGGGTCAAAAGTCCAGGCTCCTCTGTTGTGCCGATTAAGCGGCTAATGCTTGAAACCTCTTGAAATTCGGACATATCAATTCTGATAATATCTTTTTCGCTGTTAAAATAAATTTCCGCTATTCTTTTTGCCAGCTCGGTTTTGCCAACGCCTGTCGGACCCACAAACAAAAAACAGGCAATCGGGCGACGCAGGTCGCGCAGTTCAGCCCGAGAACGGCGCAAAGCCGATGCTACTTGAGCAACCGCATAGTCTTGGTTAATGTATTTTTGATGAATCTTCTCTTCTAAATTCATTAACATACGGCTTTCTTCTTGTTCAATCTTGGCAAGCGGCATATTAACTTTATTTGATATCACGCGAGCCACATCTGTCTCTGTAATAAGCGACCTTTGGCCCCGCTCCTTTACAACCCAGCTTGCAGTCTCTTGCAAAATTTTTAATGCTTTGGCTGGCTGATGTTCGCCGTGAATTAACTGATTAGTTAGTTTTACCGCTTTTTCCAAAGCCTGATAAGTAAAATACACTTTGTGTTTACCTTCTATAAAAGGTACCCTGGCTTCTAACATTAAGACTGCGTTTTCCGTTTCTGGTTCAGGCACGTCAATTTTAATTAAAGCCTGGCCTAAACTTGAATTTTCTAAATAACGTGTATAATTTCTGTAATCCGTGGTCCCTATTAACAAAAAACGATTGCTGCTTAACGCCTGCGCAGCTACTTGATCAATGCTCATAGTCTGCGCGCCACCCTCGCCCCGGAGCCCAATGCCTACTAAATTATGAATATCTTTGATAAACAGAACAACATTGCCTGAATGAGCTGCCTCGGACAATGCCTGATACAACCTCTGCGACGCGCCTTCCGGATCGCCGCCTGCCAAAATCCCGGCCACGCTCAAAGAAAGCAAACGCTTATCCTGTAGAATTTCCGGCACTTGTTCCGCAGCCATATCTTGAGCCAGCTCCTCTACCATGCTTTGCTTGCCAATGCCAGGACTGCCTACCAAAACCGCGCCGCGCGCCCCAGCTTGCAAAATAGTAAATAATCGCTCCATTTCTGTCTCGTGACCCAAAGACGGCGGCAAATAGCCTTTCTTTGCCAAAAAAGTTAAATCTTGGCTAAAAGCGTTTAAAAAACGGGTCTCTACGGCTGTCATTGCCCGATTCATGCCGTGCCTGGATTTGAAAATAGATAATGATTGACGATCCGTTTGTCTCTTGCGTAATTTATTCTCAACTTCTGACCATAAAACCACATGGCGCAATTTATAACTTTCTATGTCTAAATCATACAAAATATCGCGAGCATAGCCATCAACATCAGCCAGCGGTATCCATAAATCTAAAATATCTACCTTGCAACCGCCGCCGCGCTTGTAAGCCTCGTTATAAGCCTGCAAAATCGCCTGCTTGGCAAATAAAGAAAAAGTTAATGACTTCTGTTCAGTCTGATTTTCCGTTTGTTCTATCAATGTCCGCTCTAATCCACGCTTAATCTTGCCTGCTACAAGTCCTGCATTAAGCCCCAAGCGAAATAAAATAATGTTTGATTTTTGATTGATGATTAAGCTTGCCAGTAAATGCAAGGGCTCAATCTCGCAAAACCGATGATCAGCCGCGAGCTGATAAGCTTGTTCAATAATCTGAACAGCGGATTCAGAAAAAGCTTCTGTGATGTTGATAGCCTTTTCTGTCTGTTTTTGACTTTTTAAAGGAGTTTGATAATCTTGTTTTATCACATATCGTTGTCTTTCTTCGGCCCTGCTCAAACGATAAATCAAATACAAATCCAGCAAAAAAGAAAATAAAAACAGCTTTAAATAAATATTGTTGATATTCCAGAAACTCTTTGTCAGCAAATCCAAAGGCAAAGAAAAATTATTAAAAGAGCTGATTGTCCGGTAAATATAGTAGCTTAAACAAAGAACGCCTGTAAGCGCAGTGATATACAAGAAAAAATTGATAATAAAATTTAGCTTTAAAATCAGCCGTCTTTTGTTAATTTCTAAAAATTTGACTTTGCTAAAATCAAAATACAGCTTTCTATGATCAAGAATTAAATAGTCTGAATTTTGTCCCAAAGTTTCGGGATTTATTGCGGGCATTTGATTTAATAATACTTGTTTTAGACTGCGGCGTCAATCTGCACTGACACGCCTTGACATCTTTTCCTAACAACTATATGATACTATCATACTTTTATGAAACGTGAACGACTTACAATCACTCTGCGAAAAAATCTTATAGAAGCAATAGACAAACGGATTGACGGCACGCTCATTAGAAACCGCTCTCATGCAATTGAATCTCTGCTTGGAGACATCGTCAATCCCCAGATTAAAAAGGCAGTAATTTTGGCAGCTGACAAAGGCATTAAATTTAGACCCTTTACTTACGAAACTCCAAAGGCTATGCTACCGGTAAAAGGGCGGCCGATTTTAGAGCATATTATTTCCGGCCTGCGCGAATCAAATATAAGAGACATATACATTTCAGTCGGCTATTTAAGCGAAAAAATCATGTCTTATTTTGGCGATGGCGCTAATTTTGGAGTAAAAATCACCTACATCAAGCAACCCAAAAAAAATATGGGAACAGGCGGAGCGCTGCGCAATTTTCAAAAATACATCAGCTCCCAGGAGCTGTTTTTTTTAATCTATGGAGATGTTTTGGCTCAAATCAATTACCAGGACTTGAGCCAATTTTATTATGAGCATCAAAATGCGTGCGGAGTAGCGGCTTTGACTACAGTTAATAATCCTGAACTGTGGGGCGTGGTTAATCTAAAGGGGCATCAAATAGTTAATTTTATTGAAAAGCCTGTTCGTCAAAAAGCTAAATCGCACCTTATTTCAACAGGCATTTACCTTTTAACTTCTAAAATTTTTAATTATATTCCTAAAGACAAAAAAATCAGCCTGGAAAAAGAAATTCTCCCGCAAGTTTTAAAAAAAGACAAATTAAACGGATACCTGCTCCAAGGAAATTGGTATGATGTGAGCTCTCCGGAAATTTACGAGCAAGCGCTTAAAGAATGGCAATAATTATGATTATAAGCATACTGCAATCTAAAAACAAAGAAGACATCTGTTTAACCTCGGAGGCGGTTTCTATTTTAGTGCAAAACCATCACACTATTTTAGTGGAGGGCGAAGCAAACCGGCAAAATCTAAAAAACTATTTAAACGTCGGGGCTTACATTATCAATGCTAAAGAAGAATTATTAGATCGCGGCGATTTGATTATTAAAAAAACCGAGCCAAAAATTAAAGAAATAGACTACCTAAACGGCGAGAATAAAATTTTTGTTACCAAAATCAAACCTTATCACCAAAATTTATTTAATAAAATTTTAGAACACAAAATTTCCATAATCAGCTATCGTCATCTGAAGGGATTTAGAAAAGAAATTGTTAACATAAATGTTAAGGTTGAATTTTCCAATTATATTCTGCCGTTTTTGCTAAGTCTGGCGGATAAAGGCTTAAAAGCTTTAGTTGACGACGAGAAATTGCGCCAAGCTTTATTAATTATGCATGGCAAGGTTTATAATAATAAGCTAGCCGCTCTTTATAAGATGCCTTGTTATGAATTTTAAATTTTATTTATGCTAAAAACATTAGACAAAACCCAAATTAAAGGCAAAAAAGTGCTTTTGCGCGCAGCTTATGACATTACTCTATCCAATGAAAATAATAAATGGATTGTGCCTGATGATCAGCGAATTCGAGCAACTCTTCCAACGATCAAATATTTATTAGAACAAGATTGCCGCGTTATTTTAATGAGCTGGCTTGGCAGGCCGGAGCCGGGGCAGATTGAGGATAAATATAAAATGGATGCAGTAGCTAATAGACTATCAATCTTGCTGGAAAAAAAAGTTAAAAAACTGGATCAAACAGTGGGGCCGGAGGCAGCGTCAAATATCTCAAAAATGAAATCTGGCGATATATTGATGCTTGAAAATACCAGATTTAACAAAGGTGAAATAGAAGCTGATCCCGAATTAGCGCTTGAGATGGCTTCTTTAGCAGACTTTGTCGTTTTTGACGCGTTCGCCCAGAGCCATCGCAAACACGCTTCCACTACCGGCATTTTGGAAAATCATCGAGAGACTTGCTGCGCCGGCTTCTTAATGGAAAAAGAATTGACTGTTTTGGGGCAAATTCTAAAAGGAACAATGGAGCCATTTGTAGTAGTTTTAGGAGGAGCTAAAGTTTCTGACAAAATCGCCATGATCCGCAATATCTTGGATAAATCAGCAATGATATTGATTGGCGGCGCTTTGGCTAATCCTTTTCTTAAAGCGCAAGGCTTTGGTGTTGGAGATTCATTAGTGGAAAGTGCGCAAATTGATCAAGCTCGAGGCATTAATTTTGATCCTGTAGAAATTGCTCGCGAACTATTGGCTAAATCAAAAAATGATGTTGTGCCGCATGAACTTTTGCCTGAAAAATGGCCCAATGGCGGACCAATAAAGCTTTCCAAAATACAGTTGCCAATAGATGTACTTACAGCTAAAAGAAACCTTAACAATGGCTTTGATGACGAGACTATTAAGATAGAAAAAGTCAACAGCCGTTCTAATTTATGCGATCCGCAAGATTCAATTTTAGATATAGGACCGCGGACGACTGATATTTATAGCCAAATTGTCAAGCGCGCCAGAACCATCTTTTGGAATGGACCTATGGGATTGTTTGAAAATTTTAACTTTTCCCACGGCACTAAAAAATTAGCAGAGGCAATTGCCAAATCCAAAGCTTATTCCGTTATCGGCGGCGGCGACACAGAGGCCGTAGTAACTAAATTTGATCTTGAAGGACAATTCGGCCATGTCTCAACCGGCGGCGGCGCGGCCTTATCATTGCTTGCTGGCGAGGAATTGCCGGTTTTAAAATATTTGGAAATTTGACATATGAGATTTCAATTTTGAGATTTATTTATTATGGATCGCAACCTTGCATTAGAATTCGTGCGTGTAACCGAGGCCGCGGCAATTGCCGCGTCTCATTGGCTTGGACGCGGAGACAAAGAAGCCGCTGACAAAGCCGCAGTAGAAGCTATGCGCTCCAGGCTTAACGATATTGAATTTCGCGGCACAATAGTTATCGGCGAAGGAGAAAAAGATGAAGCTCCAATGCTTTATATTGGCGAGAAAGTGGGTCGTCAACCTTTTGACAATCAAGTTCTGCCCGAATTTGACATTGCCGTTGACCCTTTGGAAGGTACGACTTTGACCGCTCACGGCAAGCCCGGAGCCATTGCTGTAATCGCTTTTGGGACAAAAGGCACATTTTTAGATCCGCCAGGCACTTATATGGATCAATTAACTGTTGGTCCTGAAGGAAAAGGCTTAATTGATATTACGGCGCCGCTTGAAGAAAACATAAAAAAAGTTGCGCAAGCAAGCGGCAAAGAGCCAGAGGAAATGACGATTGCTATTTTAGAAAGAGATCGCAATCAACACTATGTTGATTCTGCTCGCCGGATTGGGTCAAGGGTTATTTTATTTGAGCACGGCACAGTTGCTCACGGCATAGCCCCGGCAATTTCTAATTGGGAAATTGATATGATGATAGGAATTGGCGGCGCGCCAGAGGCGGTAATTACTGCCGCCGGCATCAAAGCCTTAGGCGGCGATATGCAGGCAATTTTAAAGCCGCATTCTGACGAATTTTTAAAACAAGCCCAAGCAAAAGGCATGGGCGATTTGAATAGAGTCTATAAACTTAATGATTTAGCGCGCGATCAAACGCTTTTTGTCGCCACTGGCGTCTCTGCGAGCCCTATTTTAAATGGCGTCAATTTTGGCAAAAATTATATCACCACTCATTCCATAATGATGCGCTCAAAATCCGGCACTGTGCGCTTTATTGAAGCGCACCATAAAATCAGTGATTAGCTTTTAACATTTGCAAAACTTTAATTGCTGGGCTTTGTTTTTGTTGAAGTCTCTGCCAAAGAGGCAGTAAATATTTTTCCTCTCCTAAATTCCGCAACTTTAAACCTGCCTCTGCTATTAATAATACTTTTTCAATTAAGTGCAAAATTGGTTCGCATTCCATACTTTTTATAATGGCATTTTTTCTAATTTGCCGCCATTTTGTCCAGCCTAAACTCTTATATAATTTCTTTGCTTCAGACAGATTGGATAATAAGCCCAAAGATAAAGCAATGCTTGCCATTTCTTCGCCTTGCGGGGCCGCGGCGCAAGATCTTACTTCTAAATATAACTTTTTTAAATTTTTTCGGCAGAAAGCGATCAACCGGTTATTGTTTTTATAAATTGATAGAAATGCAGATAATCTCGCTTCTTTTTTAAAAGCAAAGCGGAGACGGCATTCTGGCCAGTAGAATTTTTGAACCAATAGTAAATCCCGCATCTGCGGGTTGATCTTCATAATTTCACCTGCCGATGTGCATCCTTGCCAATTTTGACCTTGAAGATATTGCTCAAAGGTCATCTTTTTATTATTGGCTATATCAATTATTTTACTGCCTTTGATAATAAATAAAGGATTGATTTTTAAGATTTCAAAAAAATAGTTAGACAGATTTTTAAATGGAACTCGCGGCATGCCTAAACGATATTGAAATCTATGCTCTGCAAGCGAATCAACTAAATAAGAACGATATTCGTGAAAGCCAGTTATCTTATTTTGATAAATTGGCGAATTTAGCCCGTGGTAAAGTTATTTCATTTGGTTCAA
>JBBTVS010000062.1:0-1511 GCA_038078695.1 Patescibacteria group bacterium | reverse complement strand
TAAAAATAATCCCGCATTATTTAATCATACTGTTGATAGCAGCTGCCGGCATGGCAGTTTACTATCGATCTATAATAAAAGGCATTTTTTTCTTCGATGACGAAGGCCTTATATTAAATAATTATCTGATAAAAAATTTTTCATATATAAAAGATATATTTAGAACACAGTTATATCACGGGAGCGGCGTATACAGCAATTTTTACAGGCCCATGCAGTCTTTGTCATTTATGCTGGATTATCATCTATGGGGATTAAAACCATTCGGTTATCATATGGCAAACGTGTTTATACATATCTTAAATGCCATATGCGTTTATTTTTTGGTATATCTCCTTTCTAAAAAACAATACGTAAGCATTTTTACAGGAATGATATTCTGCGTTCATACTGTTTTATCCTGGCCGGTTAACTATGTGGCGTCCAGGTCTGATTTGCTGATAGCGCTATTTTTCTTAACATCTTTTATATTGTATGTGCTGTATAAAGAAGGTTATTTTAAAGGCTATGGATTTTTTTTATACGCGGGTTCTTTATTGGCATTTATTTTATCTATTTTAAGCAAAGAGGTGGCATGCATACTGCCTTTTGTAATTTTGCTTTATTTATTTTGTTTTTCTAAAAAAGAGAAAGATGCCAAGAGATACAGGCCTAGCCTGGCATGGGTATTTTTTATTATTACAGCGGTATACGCCTATCTCAGATTTACAGTGTTGAATTTTACACAGGGAAAACTGCTGGAAACAACAACAGGCATGCTTCCTATGCATATCAGGCTTCTGACTACCAGTAAAGTTATGATGATTTATTTAAGGCTGCTTGTAGCGCCTGTAGGGCTTCATATGGAATGGGATATCAATCCCGCTACCTCTTTTCTTCAGGACGAAGTCTTTCTATCAGTAGTGGCTTTACTGGTAATAGCAGGTTTTATGTATTATCTTTTCAGGGCCTCAAGGTTAAAATTTTTTGCTATAGCCTGGTTTTTTATAACCATCCTGCCTTATTCAAATATATTTCCGCTTAATTATTTCATGGGCGAAGGCTGGCTGTACGTGCCATCCATAGGATTTTTTACATTGGCAGGCTTATATCTTTGTGAATTGAAAAACAGGTCCAGATTCTGGTCTATAGCGGTTATTTCTGCGATAGGTTCTTTAATAATTTTTTATGGAATCCTGACTATTAAGCGGGCTGATGTATGGGCTGATCCGATAAGGTTATATACCGAGGTGTTAAAATACTCCCCTACTAACACCAAGGCCAGGATCAATATGGGGGTATTGTTGACCAAATCAGGGTCATATGATGAGGCTGAGAAAAGATATAAAGAAGCAGCCAAGTTTCTGCCCAATGATGCAGGGCTGCACTCTAATTTAGCGAATGTGTATATCAAAAAAGCCGATGGTTACGCCAATAAGAAAATGTATGGCCTGGCATTAAAGGAATTTGAAAAAGCTGTAGAGCTTAACCCCAAGGATTATGTGGCATACAATAATATAGGAATATTATAT
>JBBTVS010000061.1:0-2436 GCA_038078695.1 Patescibacteria group bacterium | reverse complement strand
GCTCTTTGTTCCGGCCCTAACTTTAATAAATTTTGGTTATTAAAACGCAATTGGCCATTCACTATTTGATAATCTGGATACCCTGCTATCGTCTTAGCTAAAGTTGATTTGCCCGACCCGTTCGGACCCATCAGAGCGTGAATCTCTCCTTGCCCAAATACCAAAGAAACCCCTTTAAGGATTTCTTGATTCTGAATTTGCACAAACAAATTGTTGATAATTAACTTTTTGGACATAATGCCTTAATACTAAACCTAATACGCGGCCTGGCTTGCAAGAAATCTTTGCGCCGCTTCCATAGTAATAATCTCATCAGAAATCAATTTTTTAATGTAATCCTCCAGCAAGATCATCCCCTCATTCCTGCTGCTCCGGATCGTATCAGCTATGGCCTGTAATTTATTATCCTTAATCTGCGCCTTAATTGTATTATTATTTATTAAAATCTCCAACGCCGCAACCCTGCCACCGCCCCGTTTGGGGATCAAGCGCTGCGCGACAACGCCAACTAAATTCTGCTGGAGCTGGCTTCTAATCTGTACATGATGCTCTACTGGAAACGCGTCAATAATTCTATTCAATGCTTGATAAGTGTTATTTGTATGCAGGCTGGAAAGCACCAAATGCCCGGTTTCCGCGGCTGTAATCGCCAAAGCGATTGTATCAAAATCGCGCATCTCTCCAACTAAAATCACATCCGGATCCTCGCGCAATGCCGCCCGCAGAGCATTTGGAAATGATTTGGAATCCTCGTCCTCGCCAATTTCCCGTTGTTTAATCAAACATTGTTTATTTTGATGCAGATATTCAATTGGATCTTCAATGGTAATAATATGCTGATTAGTTGTCTGATTGATATGATCAATCATCGCCGCCAAAGTAGTGGTTTTGCCTGAACCAGTAGGGCCTGTAACCAAAATTAACCCATACGGACGGCCGACTAAATCTTTAAGCGTTTTTGGCAGTCCTAAATCATCTAAACTCGGCACAGTATCTGACAAGTATCGCAAAGCCGCGTTAAAACCTCGTGTCTCTTTATAAATGTTAACTCTAAAACGAGCTTTGTCTTGATAAGAAAATCCCAAATCAACTTCAAAACCGTCCTGCAGTTTGGCATACTGCTTATCATTAGCCATCTGCTTGATAATCTCTGACATCTGCTCTTCGGTTAAAGCCGGAAAATCGGAAATAAAGCTAATTTTGCCATCGCGCCGAATTACCGGCTGACAGCCAACTCCCAAATGAATGTCCGATGTTTTAATTTTTAATCCGTAATCAATAATTTGATTAAATAATTGCATATATTTATGGTGCCCTCAAGAGGAATTGAACCTCTATCGCGAGATCCGCAATCTCGCGTTCTATCCGTTGAACTATGAGGGCGTACAATAATACGGTTTATATCTTTGCCCACCTGCCTAATAATTCGTGAAAAGGCTCTCTCTCTTTTTCTAAATCTTCATCTAAAAATTGCAATAAAATCTCTCTAATCTTAATTGGATTTTGGTTTTTAAGCGAAATTGCAAGCTGGGGAGATAAGATATTGCGAAAACTAAAATACAGCTTTTTGACGGCAGGAGGATCATAAATAATCCAAAATTGCTTGATGTCGCTGTAAAAATAAAGCCTTGCGCCAAGCTTAATGCCTTTTGATGTAATTAAACACTTAATCGGGAGAGCTTCTGTCTTCTCTTGAATATATACCACAAAAGCGGCAATAATAATTATCAGGGCAAAAAGAAAATTAACAGTCCAAAGAGCGTAAATCAAACAAAAAAATCCCAATAAACCAAAACCTATATACCAAAAAACAGACCGATTGTATTTTTCAAATTCCGGTATATTCCAAGAAGCTAAAATTGTGCCAAAAGTTTTGGGCATGTAGAAATTTTATAGTTACAAGCATTGTCCTTGCCACTACTCTTCTGCCTTGTTATAATACTACTATCATGAAAAAAGATTATCCACAACCTGCGCAGTCTCAAAAAATTCCTTTTTGGAGAAGAAGATGGTTTTGGAGGGCGGTACTGGGAATGATATCTCTTGGAATCATTGTATTTCTCTTTTATTTCTTTGCTGGAGAAAATAGATTCATTCTTTTACCTTCCGGCTTTCTTGTTGCAATTGAAATTATTATTTTTTCTCTCATACCTGCTTTGATCAAAATAGAAAATAATATTTTCCCAGACTTTTGGAAAGTAAGCAAAACACTGTTCAATGCACTATATGTTACAATCTACTGCCTATTATATTATGGAATATTGATCTTTCTATTATCAAAAACTTGCCAGCACCCAAAAATAAAATTTAAGTATTTAATAATTACAATCCTAATAATTGCTATGTCTATAGCAGGATTATTCATGTTGGCTAATTTTTATTCGTAATCAACATTAATTTCAGCAAAATATTATAAAAACAATCAATGTGGAGATG
>JBBTVS010000060.1:0-12961 GCA_038078695.1 Patescibacteria group bacterium | reverse complement strand
AAATTAACTACCCCTTCAACCCAAGCACCTCCAACACAAACTCTTTGCGCACGCCGCCGATTAAATACATCATCCCTCCGTAAAAACCGATTGCCAGCGGTATGGTTAAAAAAATCGTCAAATCGCGAAATGGGTAAAGCGCTGTTGCCATTATTATAGCAGATATTGTTGATTTGACAAAAACGCCCATCTGCGGAAAAAACCTGGTTTTCTGATAAACCACAAAAAAAGTAGCCAATAAAACCAGCATCTCGCCGGCGACGGTAAGCCAAGCCGCTGCCCAATAGGAATATCTTGGAATCAAAATAAAAAACAGCGCCAGCATTAAAAGCGCGATAAACGCATAATATTTAATCATTGCTTTTTGCGCTTGAATGCTGATAACAGCGTGCCCGAATAAAGCCCCAACATACATTATCAAAACGCTAATCATTAAAATCTGTAAAAGCGGAGCTGATTCAATAAATTCGTCCCCTGCCAGCAGCAAAACTATGGAGCGCGCCAGCGGCAAAGCGCCAAAAAGCAGAGGAATGGCCATAATGCTTAAAGCGTCAAATCCTTTCTGCATGTATCTTTTAAACCTGCGCTTATGTCCGCGGCAGTAAGCTCGGCTTGTAAGCGGCATAATCAAACTCATAAATACCAAAGGCAAAGTAACCAAAGTTTCCAAAATGCGGTAAGGCATTCCGTAAATGCCGACTTCATAATCAGATTTAAAAAGCGATAAGATGATGGTGTCAGCCTTAAAATAAAGCAGGCTGAACCATATAGACATAGCTACCGGCCAAGTGCGGGATAAAACGGTTTTGATATATCTCCAATCAATATGCCAGCTAAATTCCACATAGCGCCGAACAAAATACCATGATAATAAAAAAGAAACAAAGTTACCGATAACAACCGTCAAAGCCAGCGGAACTATAGAAACCCGCCAATAAATCATCGCCGCCGTGGAGGCGACAAGCGCTCCGCGGCCGATAATTTCGGCTAAGGCGATATACTGGGTATTCATCTTTTTCTGAAAAACCGTCTGGTAGATCTGTCCGAACCAGATAAAAACATTAGAAAAAGACATTAAAAAAATGCCCAATTTAATGGCTAACTCATAAGGTGCGACTAGAGCAAGCAGTCCCATGCCGGCTAAATAAATTAAATTCAAATAAAAGCGAAAAATTAAATTTTGGCTGATGATATTATGATGATTAAACTTGGGCTGGGATATGTCGTTTAAGACAATCAAATAAAGTCCCATGTCCGCGATGATGCCAGTGATCTGGACAAAGGTTAATATGATGTGAAATTTGCCGTACTGCACAGGCCCTAAATAGCGCAACAGCTGGGTTGTAGCAAATAAAGCCAAGATTGTGCCTATGGCTTTGCCGATAAATTGATATAAAGTATTGTGGGCAAGTTTGCGGTTAAGGCTCATAATTCATGAGTTATGGATAGAGCATCCACAAGCTCCACATACATCGCGCTGCTCCAAGCTTGCGAAAGACAGCCTTGCGATTTAAAATCATTGGCTGACGAGAGTTCTGCATGATGGCCGGCAATGCCATTCCAGAGAATTTCGCAAGTTGAAGCTTGTAAAATTTTATTAATATATTTTTTAAATACCTCTCCGTCTGTGCGCAATAACGCCAAAGCCGCAAGATTATTCAGATAAAACCAACTGTCGCCTTGATGATAGCTTTGGGGGTGCTCTCCAGTATGCCAGGGCCTAAATGACGGATGAGTTTTGTCTATACTTGCCAGCCCTCCCCAATTCAGCCAAAGCTTGGGTAAAATATTTTTAAAGCATAAAATCCACTCTTGTTTTGCCAGTAAATCCGGATAAATGTAAGCCGCCAAAAAAATATTAGGTCTGATTGTAAAATCAGCGGTTTTTCGATCAAGCTCTATGCGATCCGCTAATATTTTGCCGTTCCAAAAATTTTTTCTGACTCTGCGGCGCAAACTTTTTTCTATGTTTGCGTACTTGTTATTGCGCCAAAATCCGGCTAAAAATTTATAGATCTGCAATTTTAGAGCCTGCATTTCTAAAGGAGCGCCGGAGCGATCAATGCTATCCATCCAAGTTTCTTTTGATTCGCACCAAAAAAAATCATCTCCTAATTTAGACATTATAACTTTTAAATCATTTTTTGCTTTTCTGATTTCAGTATTGCTAAAAATCTTCGCCTGCTTAAAATCAGCCAATCTTTTTACAAGCCAGCCAAAAGAGTCAAGGAACTTATTTTGACTGGTTAACTCTCCTAATTGACGCAAAAAAATACTTTTAGCGGTTTGGGGGGCAATTTTTGCCAGCGCTTTAAGGCAGACTGCCTCGTCTCTTTTCCAAAACTGAAAAAACCAAGGCAGCCCTGCGTAAAGCCCGGGTGATACTATTAAACTTCTCAAAGCATTTTTTGCGCAGAGATACGCTGTATTAGTTTGTTTATCTGATATTGATTTCTTAAAAATCAATTTATTTATTTCATTTTTTTTTGATTCTTCTAGCGCCGCCTCATTTTTAAAAACATGCTCTGCCGTCGTTATGGCCTTATCTTTATCCTGATCAGCGGCAAAAACGATTTTTTGAGCGCCAAGCAAGCGCAAAGCTTTAAAAACCCGGCGTTCAAAAGGGGGAGAGTTTCTATTTTTGTCAAAATCATACTGGCGCAAAATCCATTGCTCTAATTGCCGCAGCCGCATAGGCTCAGACTTGATTGCCAAAAAAACAGGCGCTAACTCGCCGTCTGTTTGATAATATTTGACAACAACGAGATCGCCTTTGCGCTCAATTTCATAATGTCGTCCGTCCTCGCGGTTGTCATAAGATTCCTTGATGTCCAAAACTATCTCTATGTTTTTTGGCTGATCAACATTATAAACTAGGGCATTAAAAAAACAGGGCATAAAAAAAGTCTCTCTTAAATGCCCTCTGACCCGCTCCGCGTTCCAAAAATTATTGCGCAATTCTGTAATTTGATTTGGCGCTGAAAGTTGAATATCTTCTATAACTTTAAAAATTTTTTTGCCGGCCAAATCAGCAGTTGTAAAAAACCAACCTTGATACCGGCTCACTGGCTCATCATCTAACCATAAATATCCGCCCAATTGATTGGTTAATAAAAATCCGGGCTGTCCCTGAACATTTTTTTGAATCTGCTGATTAGCGCTAAAAAAATGCTTAATCTTCATGTTTAATAATCTTAAACAATCAACTATCTCAATCCATTGTGCCGTTAAATTTATCAATTGCCTTATTCGCCAACCTGTCTGCTTCTTTATTCTTCTCTCTTTGAATATGCCGATACTGGATTGGCGGCAAATCTTGCGACATATTGTATATTTTAACAAACAAACTGCCTAATATTTTGTCTTTGACTTTATACTCACGGCGCAATTGCTTAATCAAAAGCTCGCTGTCAGAATAACAGATTATCTTGTCTATCGCAAAATTATTTTGACCTATAAGCTCGCGCGCTTTGCATAAAGCTAAAATCAAAGCCTGATATTCAGCCTTATTATTTGTTGTATCGCCCAAAAACTTCTTAAATCTCCAACTTTGAACTTTGCCTGCCCGCCTAATTGGAGGGAACTCTGAATTTTGAACTTGAAGCACCGCGCCGGCGCCGGCAGGACCAGGATTTCCGCGCGCCGCGCCGTCAGTATAAATATGTAAAATCATAAATTCACAAGCGCATTTTTTAAAATATCAAAACCGTTCTGAGTCAAAATTGATTCTGGATGAAATTGAAAGCTCGCAAAAAATCTGCCTCTTAAAGCATAAATTTCTTTAGTGTCATGGTTAAAATCTATGCTTACTCCCGGAATTTCATGTTCATATTTTCCAGTAAAAGTATTGTAAAATCCAGCCCTCTCTTTTCTGCCGCAAAAAAGTATAGTCTCCACAACTCCTTGCGAAGGATTTTTCTTCTTTTCCACTTTTATGCCTAAGGATCTGCATAAAATCTGGTGTCCTAGGCACACGGCGCAAAATTTCCTTTTGGATTTTAATAATTCTTGAACAATATTATAAACAATTTTCATCTTTTTGTCGCCTATTTGATTAGGATTGCCTGTTCCGGGTCCCACAATAACTATGTCAGATTTATCTTGATTAAAATTATAGGCCGAGAATTTGACTATAGTAGCAAAAGCTCCCATATGCGCTATCATGTGTTTTAACATATAACAAAAACCGTCCTCATTATCAATAATCGCAACTTTTTTGCCCTTAAGTTCCGGCACGGAATTATCTTCGTTTTCCTGATTAAAAAACCAAAACTTGGAAAGTTCTTGATTGCGCTGCTGCAGCAATTCGCAAATTTGATCATCTGTATTGAGTTTTGGCAAAAATTTCTTGGGATGTTTTATTCGCGGATTTTGCAGGATATTTAACATTGCCCGCATCTTGACTTTTGTCTCTCTTAGCTCAAAGCATGGCTTGGAATCTCTTACCAATGTCGCGCCGGCTTTTAATGCGCATTCTCCATTTTTATTTATCTCCGCTGTTCTTATTGTTATCGGGCTGTCTAAAATGTCATCGCCGTTTTTGTCTCGCCCGATCAAAGCCAGCGCGCTTCCGTAATACCGCCTGGCTTCTGATTCGTATTTTTTGATGATCTTGCACGCGCTCTCTACAGGGCTTCCGGTGACTGTCGCGGCATACATAGACCGCCTTAAAATATCAATGATGTCTTTTGCGCTTTTTCCGCTTAATAAATATTCGGTATGAATAAGCTCTGACATTTCTTTTAACAGCGGCCCTATAATCATGCCGCCCTGATCGCATACATCAGCCATCATTTTAAGCTCTTCGTCAACAACCATAAACAGCTCGTTAATTTCTTTTTTGTCTCTTAAAAATTTTTTGAACTCTCTGCTGAATTTAGAATAATCGGATAAAAATCCATTTTTCCGAAATGTCCCGCTAATAGGGTTCATCAAAACTTTGCCTTCTCGCACGGAAATGTGCCTTTCCGGGGTCGCGCCGACAAAATATCTGCTCCCGTCAAAAAACAAAAAAGTCCAGTAGCTTCCTATTTCGCCTTTTAAAATATTTTTATAAATGCTTAAGGCTTTATCAGTGGAAAAATTTTTGATTTTCGCGGTTCCTTTTCTTGGGATCACAAAATTAGCCCCTTCGCCGTTTCCAATCTCTTTTTTTATTATATTTTTTATAATTGATTTATATTCCTCATCCGTATAATTGTATTTAACGCCGTCAACTAAAGTTACATCCTCTTGTGGCAATATAGCGTTAAGTTTTTTGACAGGAACTTTTGTCTGGCGCGCAATCTTGATGCAGATTATCTTGGCTCCATCGTCCCGCGCTTCCATCCCTCTTTCTTTTATCTGCGAAAAAGGAAGGATGCTGATTGTATCAAAAACTTCCCCTCGCCTATCTTTGCCTTTGCGCCTTGGCATATCAGATAATTTATTCAATTCTAGCGCTGTTCCCTCTAAAATCAAAACATCGCTTTCTTCTTTTCTTCTGATAATCGCGAAAGGTTTTTTAAAATTAAATTTTTGTTTTGCTGGCATATATTTTTTATTTCCTAAATATGGCACACTCCTGCGCCTGTTCTCTCACCTCGCCCTCAACCGTTCGCTCTCTTTCAAAATCTGCTTTCTCAAACGCACGTGTTTTGGAGTTACCTCCAAGTACTCGTCGGCGCGCATAATCTCAAGACCATGTTCAATAGTAAGAGGAATCGGGGGCGTAAGGCTGATGGCTTCGTCGCTTCCAGATGCGCGCATATTGGTTAATTGCTTTCCTTTGGTTGGATTCACTGCCATATCATTGCCTTTAGATACATTTCCTATAACCATGCCTTCATACACTTCTTCGTTTGGCCCGATGTATAAGTCGCCGCGCATCTGCAAATTGTAAAGTCCGTATCCAAGCGATTTCCCGGTTGCCATAGAAACCATGGATCCTGTTAAGTGCTTTTCAATTTCGCCAACGTACGGCTTAAATCCAATAACTTCGGATGCAAGTATCCCTTGCCCGCGCGTATCAACAATAAACTCGCCGCGATACCCCAAAAGCCCGCGCGTGGGAATTTCAAAAACAATGCGCGCTGCATTGCCTATCTGCTGCATGCGAATCATCTTACCGCGTCTGCGCGAGAGTTTATCAATAACTGCGCCAGATGAGGCAATAGGGACATCCACAGTCGCTTCCTCAAAAGGTTCGCATTTTTCTCCATTAACTTCTTTGATAATCGCCTGCGGCTGCGATACTTGGATTTCGTATCCTTCCCGCCGCATGTTTTCAAGTAAAATAGCAATGTGCATTTCTCCGCGTCCATAAATTCTATAATGCGCCGATGATGAGAAATCAACAGATAAACCAACATTTACTTCAAGCTCTTTCCGCAGTCGCTCCTTAATTTGACCGTTCGTGACATACTTCCCGTCGCGCCCGGCAAGCGGAGAATTATTCACGAGAAGATCAAGCGCAATAGTCGGCTCGTCTATTGAAATTGCCGGAAGCGGTTCTTGATCTTCGTCTTCGCAGATCGTCTCGCCAATGTCAATATCCAGAATTCCCGCAACCATAACAATGTCTCCAGCGCAAGCAGACGCGACAGACTCTCTGGCAAATCCATTGAATGTGTACAGTTTTGTTACTCGCGCCCGCCTTTTTTTAAGTAAGGCGTCTTTTATAACGATTTTTTGCCCGACTGCGATAGTTCCTTCGTAGATTCTGCCAATGGCAAGACGGCCCAAATGATCGTCGTAGGCAAGGTTAAAAGGCTGCATGCGAAGTTTCGCGCTCGTGTCCGTTTTTGCCGGCTTTACATGCGCGAGTATTGTCTCAAAAAGCGGCGTAAGATCATGGGAATCCTCTTCAAGCCGAGTTTTTGCAATGCCTTGAATGGCAATAGCGTACACTGTTGCAAAATTTAACTGTTCGTTATTTGCGCCAAGATCCATAAAAAGCTCTAAAACCATGTCATGGACTTCGCTTGCGCGCGCTGACGGTCTGTCAATTTTATTAAGTATCACGATAGGGTTCAATCCAAGTTCAAGTGACTTTTTTAAAACAAACTTGGTCTGCGGCATAGGTCCTTCTGCCGCATCCACTACAAGAAGAACAGAATCAATTGACCGTATGACCCGTTCAACTTCACTGCCAAAATCCGCGTGCCCGGGAGTATCTACAATGTTAATTTTCGTGCCGCGATAGAACATAGACGCGTTTTTCGCGTAAATAGTAATACCTCGCTCTTTTTCAAGCGCGTTGGAATCCATGCTCACGCCCTCCTTGCTCATGCCAGTCTGACGCATCATCTGATCTACCAGTGTAGTTTTGCCGTGGTCAACGTGCGCAATGATAGCTATATTTCGTATCTCTTTATAATCCATCATATTAAATAACAATAAAATCTATCACATAAGCGATGCCTGTCAAGTAGCTATTTTTAATCCCATTTAAAAAAACTTGCCTGCCGGCAAGGCAGGGAACAATCGCTCTCAAAAAACGAAAATCCGACTTTTTTGGAAAATTAGCAATTTTTTAGATATTTCTTGATTCTTTCTCGGTTTTCGTTTGTCTTATCACCCTTAAAATATATTTCAATAAATTCAACTTTACAACTTTGGCAATGGAAAGCGTAAATAATCCTTAAAGAAGAACCTTTTAAATATCGGCAAAATAAACGAGCTTTAATAATCGCGCATTGCTCGTTTTTTTCAACAACATTAAAATGCTTGCCATTGCCGAACGGAGTAACATTAACTATGCGCTTAAATTCTTCCAAGTCATTTGGCAATGATTTATATTTCTTTGAAAACCGCTTAAATTCTTTGGAAAATTTCAATAATTCATTAAAGCTCATCGTCATAGTTTCTTACGGAGTAACGCTCGTCGCGGTAAAAAACGCTTTCATAAGAAATTGGCTTGCCGTTTTCCGCCGCTTTCCACGGAATATCTTCATGCGAATAATTTTCCATTTCCTTGGCGTTTTTATCGGCAAGGCGAGCTAAAACATCATCAATGTGTTCTATTTCTCGTCCAGATAAAACATTAAGATCGGGACGCCTGACGGGTAAATATTTTCTTTGCGGGTAATTAAAATACTTTCCCTCTACTTTTACAACTTCGCCATTTTTAATCATATCGTCAATAATAGTTTTGAACTCAACCGGCGTAGGTCCGTAATGATTTTTGATATATGTAGCACCGATAAGCTGTTCCTCAAATTTTTCGTAAAAGTCAAAGTCAATAAAATAAAGCAGTTTATAAACTACCGCCTCGCCGACATTCGGCTTGCCGCCGACTTTTGACAAAACATAAAGCAGAACCTCTTTAAATTTTTCAAGATTTTTTTGCGGAACGCTTATTCTCATTTCCTGTTTTTTTTCTTCTTTTTTTTTAACGCCTTTTTTCACTTCTACCGTAGCAGAAGTATCTTTGCCTTGAACAAAATCGTTAAAAACAATACCAAAAATATCCGCGAGTTTTCTTGCCTCGGTGATAGTTAAGTCCCGTTCGCCTTGTTCTATCTGAACATAAGTCGGACGGGAAATGCCAATCTTGGACGCCAAAAAATCTTGCGTTAGATTGTGCTTTTTGCGCTGTTCTAAAATAAATTTACCAATCATATTGTTATCTCCAGTATAATCCTTGTAAAATTACTTGTCAATAGAGATGTGAATAAGTTTGACAAACTATAATGGTCCGAGAAAACTGGATACCGCCTATTAAATGAGGAAGATTCTTTAATATAAAAAACTGGCCACCTGACGATTCGGTCTCCGAAAAACCGTTAAGTTCTATTCTGGTGGGCAGGGCGGGAGTTGAACCCGCACGCCTTGCGGCAATAGGTCCTAAACCTATCGTGTATGCCAATTTCACCACCTGCCCTTATCAATAAATGTATCATTTTGCCGTGCGTTTTGTCAATTTTTGCGCTATAATTGCCGTGTGCGAATATTACTGTTTATAATTTTTCTTTTTAACCCTTTAAACGCGCTGGCGGCCGCGCCTTCAATTGTCATTACGGAAATCGCCGCCTCACTGCCGCAAGATCAAGAATGGCTTGAGATTTTTAATACAGGCGAAAATCCGATTAATATCAGCGAGTGGCGACTGACAGAAGGATTTACTGAATCGCAACCTCAAGGTTCCAGACATAAATTTACGGCTTATCAAGGCGATTTAATTATTGAGCCAAAAGAGTACGCGATAATCGCAAATGAGGCCGAATCATTTATCAAAAAATATCCTTCTTTTACATGGACTTTGATTGATAGTTCATGGAGCTCGCTTAAAGAAAGCGGCGAACTTTTACGGTTAATTGATGATCAAGGTGCGGTTATTGAAGAATTTACTTATATTTCCGCGCCAGACGGAGTGTTGCAAAGGATTGATCCGTATGCGCTGAATTATGCTAAAGATAACTGGATAGAGATTATCGGAGGCGGATCGCCTGGACAAGCTAACCAAAATAATCAATTGCCGCCTTTGGCTGACAATAATCAAACAGGGGATAACCCAATAATAGAAAATGAGCCAGAAAAACAAACATTAGAAACTGATAACGATTTAGCCGATAATCTGCCGCCCCAAGCCATAATCGCCGGCGAGAATTTGACTGTCTTAATCAATCAGGAAATTATGTTTGACGGCTCCCAATCTTTTGATCCGGAAGGGGCAGAGCTAACTTATTTTTGGGATTTTAATGACGGCGAAAAGGCGCGCGGCCAGAGCGAAGTTGCGCATCAATTTGTTAAAGAAGGCGATTATTATGCGCGCTTGCGGGTTTCTGACGGCGAGCTGAAAGATGACGATAAAATTAAAATAACCGTGCTGGAGCAGGAGGAGGATAAAGCGGCCGCACCGGCAAATTCAAATTATGCGGATGTTTCTGACAGTCCAAAAAACCTTCAGCCAGAGACCGGAAATGGCTTTCAAGGGATTGTAATGATTGAGCCCGGAATTTTTGCCAAAACATATTTTTATTTAAGCTCGCCGGACGGCAAAAACTGCGCGCAGATTTATTCATCCAAATCTGAATTTCCTGATTTATATATTGGCCAGTTAGTAGAGGTCCGGGGATCAACTTCTAAATATTATGATATCAATCGGATTAAGATTTTGAGAGCAAGCGATATCAGTATTATCAAGGGCCAAGATCCTCCATTGCCGCGCAAAATAGATTTAAGCCGGATTAGCGATGATTATTTGGGCTGTTTAATCAGCGTCAGCGGTCAAATTTTAAAAGAGCAGGGCATGATTTTGATTACCGACGCAAGCGGCAATAGTCAACTCCGCCTAGGAATCAAAGCTGAAACAGGCGTTCAAAAAACCGATTTAAAAGAGGGCGGAGCGTATAAAATAGCCGGCATTTTGGATAAGACCAAATCAGGCTTAAGATTGCTGCCCAGACACAAAACTGATATAGAAGATGCGTCCGCAACGATGGAGCAAGAGCCAAAATTAGACAGCCATGCCCAGATTTTAGGAGAAAAAGTAAATATTGATTTTGCCGACGCAGGCTACGAGATCAAACTTGAATCTAACCAAGATAAAAAAAGAGAAATTTTAAAATATTTATTAGCCGCAGGCGCGGCGTTGCTAATTATTTTGATTGGAATGCAAGTAAAAAAGTGGAGAAAGAATTGACTTTTGCGGCGATTTTATCTACTGTTAAGTCATTATGTTTAGAAAATATTATCTGCCTATATTTTTAATTTTAGCTGCCGTAAGTCTGCGGGTTTTGCGCCATTTTGAATTATTGGATCTGCCGCCGAATTTCGCGCCCATTACGGCGGTTGCTTTGTTTGCCGGAGCCTATTTGGGAAACCGCAGATTAGCCGTTATTGTTCCGGTATTCGCCATGCTGATTAGCGATATTTTTATAGGCTTTTATGATTTAAGGATTTTGGCGGCGGTTTATTTAAGTTTTATAATATCAGGCATTTTAGGCTTTTGCCTGCGGCGCCGTCGGTCAATTTTAAAAGTCTGCGGCGCTGCTTTAAGCGCTTCAATTCTTTTTTTTCTAATTACCAATTTCGCAGTTTGGCTTTTTTCCGGCATGTACCCCTTAACAGCCGGCGGCCTTTGGCAAAGCTATCTCTTGGGTCTGCCGTTTTTTAAATATACCTTGTTAGGGGATATTTTTTATGTTAGTATTATGTTTGGGCTGTATGAATTGGTGTTAAAAATTAGCCGGGCCCGTAGCTCAGTTGGCCAGAGCACATGCATGGCATGCATGGGGTCAGGAGTTCAACTCTCCTCGGGTCCACCAAATAAATTATGATTAAACACCCAGACCAGCGGGTAGGCGTATTTGTGGATGTGCAAAATATGTACTATTCCGCTAAAAATTTATACGACAGGCATGTTAATTTTGCGAGCATCTTAAAAGAGGCTGTTGCCGGGCGCAAGTTAATTAGAGCAACCGCTTATACTATTAAGGCGCAGCTTCCGGAAGAAAATAATTTTTTTGAGGCGTTAAAATTGCAGGGTTTTGAAATTAAATCCAAAGAACTGCAGGTCTTTCCGGGCGGAGTTAAAAAAGGCGATTGGGATGTCGGCATTGCGGTAGATGCCATTAAATTATCGCGCCAGTTGGATGTCGTGGTATTGGTAACCGGCGACGGCGATTATCTGCCGTTAGTTGAATTCCTGCAATATCACGGATTGCTGGTGGAAATAATCGCTTTTAAAAAGACCGCTTCATCTAAACTTACGGAGCGGGCAGATGATTATATTGATCTGTCTTTGAATACCCGGCGTTTTTTAATGGGTCATTCAGCCAGAAACCGCAACCGGCAATAAAAATGCCGTTCATGCAAATAAGGACATTATTATGCGGGATGGACAATTTATACCTTCTCCTTGCGCCGTTTTTTAAATTATGCTAAATTTGTCAATAGAAATAGAATAATTTTTAAAAAAATGCCGAAAACAATTCTAATGATAGAAGATGATCAAGATCAGTTAAAAATGTACGGTTTTGCTTTTGAAAAAGCTGGCTATAGATTTTTAAAAGCCCCGAACAAGATTGAAGGTTTTAATCTGGCAAAAAAAGAAAAGCCGGATTTAATTCTGCTTGATTTGTTAATTAACGGCTTTAATGCCAGAAGGGGCGGCATTGCCGTTTTGGTTAAACTTAAAGAAGATAAAGAAACAGCTGATATTCCAATAGTCATTTTTACCAATTACACCAAAGACGAAGTAATAAGAGATTCAAGAGCTCTGGGCGCTAGCGAGGTTATTGTAAAGGTTGATATTACTCCCAAAGAATTGGTTAAAAAAATGGCGGAGAAGTATTTGCAGTGAATGGTGTGAGATTAAATTTGTTGAATTATGATTCAGAAAAATCAAAAAGAAAATTTACTTTTATCTAAAATATATCATAACCCTAAATACAAAGGAAAGCATATTATTATTATTGATGATAAAATTTATGACAGAAAAACCGGGCAGGGAAAAACTAAATTATTAAATAAACTTCTTTTAAAATATCCTCATCAGGTTCCGACGATTACCTATATCCCCCAAGCAGATAGTCTTATTTTGTTTCTCGCTTAATTAATGACCATTTCTTTTCCATATAAAACAGAGCTTTCCGGTATTTTTGGAACAATTAACCGTCCGGTAGCAAATGTTGACTTTTGGTCCTCATCCAGGAAACGGTGGCTAAGGTATACCATGATTGTTGATACTGGAGCAGATTATACTATTCTGCCTTATTCAGCTTCTTTTGATCTGGATGTTAATTTAGCAAAGCAAGCTCAAAAGCATCAAACTTTTGGCATAGGGGGCAGCGAGATTGTCTATGTGATTGATAAATATAAAGTTAGAATAGGCGAGACGATAATTACAGTGCCGGTCGGTTTCTTAAAAAGGGATAATGTGCCGCCGCTTCTTGGCAGACATAAATGCTTGGACATTTTTGCCGTATTGTTTGAAAAGTTTATGGTAAAGTTTAGTCGGTAGTTTTTATTTTAATTT
>JBBTVS010000059.1:0-1259 GCA_038078695.1 Patescibacteria group bacterium | reverse complement strand
CGCAAATTTTTCTTCGCTACGCTTCAGAAAAACTTCGTTTATTCGGATACGTTATGTGAAATAAATAAATTCTTTTCTGCTATCGCAGAAAAATTATTCGGGCAAATTTTATAAATTTTTTATGAGCGTTGAGCGACCAGAAATTGAAACAAAACCAAAGTTTGATCCAAATCATTCTGAGTTAGAATTGAATTCGGAGTTACCCGGAAAATACGCACGACTTCTTGAAGAAGCGATTGGACATAGGTTTAAAGTTGATGGAATTATTGAAATAGGCTCATACGCAAAGGGTGAAGCCGTGCCTGGTTCAGATATAGACACGCGTGTTTATGTGTCATCTCCGGATTTTTACATCCGGCAGACATCAGGAAGTCGTCTCTCGGTGGCAAGACAAAAAGAAGAGGAACAAAAATTTTCTGATTTTCTTCAAACTGTCGCCGAAAAGCCGCGACATACTCTTGATTGGTTTGAATTTAATGATCCAACGGCCAAAAAACTTTGCGAGCAACTGGGCATCAACATTGAATTTGGCTTGGCAGATAGCCGATTCGCCGAGTATGAATTGCGGAATCTCAATAGCCTGCCAAGTGCAGAACATCAGTTACTTTTAGAAAGCAATCTCGTTTTTGATCCTAGTAGTTTTTTGGCCATAAGAAAATCAGAAATAAAAGGCAAAGTTTATCCGCCCTTAGCCAAGCTATATCAAGAAAGATATTTAGACAGTTTGCCGTTTGAAATTTACACACATCTGCAACCCCACGACATGGATAAATGGAAGCTTGAAAAAAGCCGTCAAATTCAGTGGGTTAATTGGGCGGTTCGCTCTATTAGAGACGCAGTCGGTGCAGAATCTTACATACAAAACGGCAAACTAATTTATAGGAAAGAGGATGTTTTAAATTTTTGTGCCGCTTCTTTGCCGCCAGAAGATGTTACTCTAATAAAAGAATTATACCACTGGAAGACTAATCCTTTAACAAGAGAACAGATGATCGACGACTTCCTTAAAAATCCATCAAAAAATTTTGCGTTGTTTAGAGAATACACAACAAAATTAGAAGACATTGTAAAACGAATAAAAAATTTATAAAATTTGCCCGAATAATGCTCGCTATCGCTCGCGAATTTATTTACATCAGCTAACAGCGTGTATGCGGTTCCGCTACGCTTCACCCATATTGCTTCGCAACATCGCATACACGCGGACGTTAAGTGAAATTTAGAAAAAGGCCTATTAAAGAAAGGTTTTATAAACACAC
>JBBTVS010000058.1:0-2663 GCA_038078695.1 Patescibacteria group bacterium | reverse complement strand
TTTCTATCTTGCAAAGTGAGCGAAGGCGCGGTTAGCCTGCGCCATTTTCTCCACATTTTCTTTAATCTTAATCGCCTCGCCTTCCCCTTTATAAGCCGCTAAAATTTCATCTTTTAATTTATAACTCATGCTTAACCCCTTGCCTGCTTTCTTAGATGCTTTGCGGCTCCGAGCCGCCTGTTTTAACCAGCGAAAGGCCAACGCCAACCGCCTATCGCCTTTAACTTGATAAGGTATTTGATAGTTAGCGCCGCCAACGCGGCGGGACCTAACTTCTATGTCAGGAGTAATATTTTTAATAGCCTTATTAAATAAACCTAAAGGATCTTCGCCTGCTTCATCTCTAATAATATCAAAACAATTATAAACAATGCGCTCGGCAAGCTGTCTTTTGCCATTACGCATAATATGATTAATAAACTTAATTATTGTTAAGCTTTGATACCTGGGATCAGGCCGGCTAATTCTCTTTTTAATTTTTTTTCCTCGCATATTTCTAAGTTTCTAAGTTCTTATGTTTAAGAAGGTCTCTTAGTTCCGTACAATGATCTGCCTTTTTTGCGGCCATCTACTCCTTTTGCGTCAAAAACTCCCCGCACAATATGGTACCGCACGCCCGGCAAATCTTTAACTCGGCCGCCGCGAATCATAACAATGGAATGCTCTTGCAAATCATGACCGATTCCGGGAATATAAGCAGTAACTTCTTGGGCATTAGAAAGCCGCACTCTGGCGATCTTGCGCAAGGCTGAATTAGGCTTCTTTGGAGTTACGGTAGTCACTTTAGTGCAAACGCCTCTCTTAAAAGAAGAATTAATCTTGGAGCGAATTCTCGTTCTTGAATTAAAAACAGACCCCAAAGCCGGAGTTTTTGATTTTCTTTTATTGACTTTTCGTCCTTTGCGGACTAATTGATTGATGGTAGGCACTTTATAAATTTAAAATTTAAAATGCAAAATTACAATTAAAAATTTAAAACTACTACTTCAAATTCAAAGCTTGTTTAGCTTAGCATAAGACTAGCTTTATGTCAAAATAAGGACAAGGGTCCTAAAAATAATCTAGTTAAAAAAACAATAATAGGAAAAATATAATTAAAACCAAATAAAATAAAAAACACTAAAAGAATAAATCCGTATTGGTTTAAGAAAAGTCTTAATTGAATATCTCTTTTAGGTATTAATAAATATAATAATTTAGAACCGTCCAAAGGAGGTATGGGCAATAAATTAAAAACAGCCAACCCTATATTAGCTACTGTTACTAAAGCTAAAAAAGCTGACAAACCGCCTACTATTGGTAAAGCATAAATACTGCGCGCTAATCCCGCAAAAACCCCGGCTAAAATAAAATTGGATAATGGTCCTGCCAAAGCGATTTTCACCTCATCTTTCTCTGATTTTAAATTATATGGATTATACGGCACTGGCTTAGCGTAAGCAAACATAAAACTTCCTCTGGAGAATAGCAATAAAAAAATTGGCATTAAAATCGTGCCAAACATATCAATGTGCGCCAAGGGATTTAACGTTAGCCTGCCTGCTTTTTGAGCTGTGTCATCGCCTAAAGCTAAAGCGGCAAGCCCATGCGCCACCTCATGCACGATAGCTGAAGGGATGATAATCAAAAAGTAAAATAATAATTGAGAAATACCCATAAATTTGCCAAATTAGCGATAGTATGATAGATTTAAAAATATAATAATTTTATTATCCTATGATCCACTGCTATTTTTGCCAAAAAACTCACATTGCCGGCTACAATGTATCGCATTCTAAGACAAGAACAAAGCGGCTGATGCGCGCCAATTTGCAAACCCGCAAAATTGACGGCAAAAAAATCAAAGTCTGCACTCGTTGCATTAAATCTTCTAAACTTTCTAAAATTAAGCCATTGATATAATTTTATCAGCTTTAATTTTAGCCTCTTGCTCTAAAAAAAATCTATTAACCCCGGGAATAATCTTTAACCACTGCTTGATCCATAAAACAATTTGCTTTATTTTAGCCTTGCCCTCTGAAATCACCATCTCTATCTTATGGGCAATCTCTTCGCCCTTGTTTTTAAAACGCAATTTTAAATTTGGCTCCAATTTTTCGTAAATATCCCCCAAATCTTGCGCTAAAACATTTTCAACCTGTAATAAAAACTCGCTTTTGGCTAAAGGAGAAAATGTCGCTGAAGGCGAAACCGTTCCCGCCTTTTGCGCTTGAGCGACAGAAGCAGTCTTGTGCAATTCCTCTCCTAATGCTTCTGACTTCTGGACTGACGCCTCTATTTTATCTTTCTCATACATCTTTGCAACTATCTCAACCTCGCTATCTTTACCTTCTCGCACGCCAGCGTCTTTAGCTTTTTTATCTATCTCTTTTAAATTTTGAGTAATAATATCATTTTGCATAATAATGCTAATCTACCAAAAAAACGCATTTTTGTCAAACGCATAGGCTGTATGATGACATGTCAGCTATTTTTAGCTTTTTAGATGAACTGCCATCGCAAATAGCTATGCGCAATTACCACGCCTTATGTAATTAAATGCGCAGGCAATGACATTAAAGATTGCGGCGGCATCTCTGGCTTCGTAATGATTGCCGAATCGCATATTGCAATTCACACCTTTCCAGCCAAAAAATATCTAACAATGGATTTATATTCCTGCA
>JBBTVS010000057.1:10521-11795 GCA_038078695.1 Patescibacteria group bacterium | reverse complement strand
CGCAAAAGCCGATAAAAATGATTTTTATCGCCTTCCAAATAAAGCACAGTGTCAACCAAATGTTCCAAAGTCTTAGGGCCGGCAACAATGCCTTGTTTGGTGATGTGTCCGATAATAAAAATCGGGCAGTCGGTTTTTTTGGCGGTCTCCATCAGTTTGGCGCAGGAGATAATTACTTGATTCTGCGAACCAGCTGATGAATCATTTTCCTGCGAGCGCAAAGTTTGAATGGAATCAATAATTGTCAATGTTGGTTTTAACTCCGCGATTACGGCGCAAATTTTTTCTGTACCGATTTCACTGCTGAATTTAATAGCCCGGGTTGTCAATTTTAGCCGATCAAATCGCGATTTTATTTGAGGGGCTGATTCTTCGCCGGAGATGTAGAGTCCGCCAGTTATAGCTATTACTTGCAGTAATAAGGTTGATTTTCCAATTCCAGGGCTCCCGCCGACTAAAACTCCCGAGCCGGGCACAATCCCGCCTCCTAAAACTCGATCAAGTTCAGTTATGTTAGTAATGATTCTTGGCCGCGCGTTTGCGTCAACTCCCATAAAATCAACTATTTGCGCCGGCTCAACTTTGTTATCAATATCTTTGACATTTGACATTTGACATTTGACATTAATCACCGTTCCCCATTTTCCGCACTGCCGGCAGCGGCCTTCCCATTTTGGGAATTGGGCGCCGCAACTCCCGCATTCAAAAATTGTTTCTAATTTTGGCATTATGCTAAATTTAATAATTTCTTAAACTTACCGCGGTTTGCAAATTTATCACGGCAGGATCTGTTGGACCGACTTCCTCAGCCTGCCAAACTATAACCACAAAAGGAACTTCAGTTTCGTTTTGCTCTAAAGGATAAATGTAAAAGTCTAATTTAGTGATGTTAATATAAGCAGAAGAGAGTGTTGTCGGATTACCATTAACAGATCGCGTTAGACTTCCCGGCGCCGGTTCTCTATTGTAAATTACAGAACTGCCGTCAGACATTTTTAGATGCAATTCATCTTCCGGAGACGCGTCTGGATAACCTCCTGTTTGATAATCAATATAATTATTTTGTATGTCCTGGGCAATCATATCCAATAAAAATCTGGAATCATTAAGAATTTTTTGCATGCTATAATTGCTTTTTTGAGTGTTAGTTATTGAAAGATAAATATTAGTGCCGAAGGTCAAAACAATCACAAATAAGCTGGCTGCCACAAGCAGTTCCGTTAAAGTAAACCCCAGATTGTTATTGAATATTTTTTTCATTGCCAATCAAATAA
>JBBTVS010000057.1:0-10421 GCA_038078695.1 Patescibacteria group bacterium | reverse complement strand
TTTGCGCCATACAAATCGCCAAAAATAAAATATTTATTGCCGACATCGTTAAAAAAATGCAAACCATAGCCAAACGGCACATCCAATTGACCATCCAATGGATCATCTTCATCTTTAAAAACCGCTCCGGTTAAAGCCAAGTTTTTAGCAAATAATAACTGGCTTAAAAATTCCCTTGCCGCGTTTTCTACTAAAACTCCGGGTTTGCGGGCATTAAGATTAAGCGCCGCAATAGTAAAAATAATAGCCATTATGCCTATGCTCACTAATATTTCAACTAAAGTAAACCCGGTTAGAAATTTATTTTTTGCATTATCGTCTTTGCCCATAATAAGGTTATTATTGCCGCGGCAGTTAAAAATACTCCAAAAGGAACCGGACTTTTCATGCTTTTTTTACCAATGATCACTAAGGGCAGAGAAAAAGCCGCGCCTATAATATAAGCTAAAAACACTCCAACTATAATATTAGGCCAGCCTAACATCAAACCCATTAAAAAGCCCAATCTAATGTCCCCGCCGCCGATCCACGTCCCTTTAGAGATGATAAACTGCACAAGGAAGAAGATAGAAGCAAGAGCCGCGGCTAAAAGCAGGTTTAAAAAATAGTGAAATTCAAAATTAAAAAAGAGCTGAACTAGAGTTACGATCAATATTGCCGGAATGCTTATTTTGTCTGGAATAAGCATATAGCGCAAATCATAAGCAAAGATAATCATTAAAATACAGGCAAATATCAGATAAATTAAAATAGCGGCAAGTTCGGGCGATTTGATAATCGGCAAAATAAATATTATTCCAGTTAAAAATTCTATTAGCGGATACTGCCATAAAATTCGTTTTCGACAATAGCGGCATCTGCCTTTAAGCATAAAGAAACTTACAAAAGGCATTAAATCATACCACGCGAGCTTGTGCCGGCATTTGGGGCAAGCGGATCTGTCATTAATAATCTTTTTATGATTTTGCAATCGATAAACAAATGCATTGATAAAACTGCCGACTGACAAACCGAATATAAAGAGAATGACATAAAATAAAATCATTTAATTTTGCGGAACGCACTTCCCAATAGTTGCGCTTTTTTCCGTGGCGCAATACCAGCCCTTGGTTTTAAATGCGCCTAAGGCCGCAGGCAGGTTAAATTCAATCTGATAGCCGGAGCCGTCGTTAGAGCCATATTTAAACCCGCCGACATTTTGCGCTTGATCTAACTCATTTGGATAAGTTCCTTGCTCGGCTAAATAAGAAGATAAAATAGATTTAGTTTCAGCTATTTGCACTAATATGGCTGCTGATTTTTCTATTTTCTCCGCCTTAATCGCAAAGAGGATCGCCGTTAACGATAAAGCTAAAATGACAATAGCAAAAAGAATATTTTTAAAAGTGATTTTCATTAAGTTATATTATAACATATTACAATAAAAATTAAAACCAGGCCCGTAAGGGCCCGGTTTTATTAACAGTTCGTCAAAATTTAATTGCAGGTTACATTCCCATTCCCATGCCTCCGCCCATGCCGCCATGCATGCCAGCCGCGCTTTTATCTTCTTTCTCCGGTTCATCTGTCACAACTACTTGCGTGATTAAAAACATAGAAGCGACTGAAGCGGCATTTTGCAGAGCAAAGCGCACAACTTTAGTTGGATCAATAATTCCAGCCAGCACTAAATCTTCGTATTTATTTTTAAGGGCATTATAGCCGATATTTCCTTCTTGTTTTTTAACCTCTTCAGCTACCACTGCGCCGTCTTTGCCTGCGTTAATAGCTATTTGGCGAATAGGCTCTTCTAACGCTCTCCTCACGATATTTATTCCTACAGCCTCATCCTCGTCTTTATCATCTGTTGATAATTCTTCTAAATAAGGAATGACGCGCAATAAAGCCACGCCTCCGCCAGCCACGATGCCTTCTTCCACGGCGGCTTTAGTAGCGGCTAAAGCGTCTTCAATGCGGTCTTTCTTTTCTTTCATTTCTGTTTCAGTAGCGGCGCCAACTTTAATAACCGCCACGCCGCCGGCTAATTTAGCCAAACGTTCCTGCAATTTCTCGCGGTCAAAATCAGAATCAGATTGATCTATCTCTTTTTTAATTTGATTGATGCGCGCTTTAATTTGAGCTTTATCTCCTTTGCCTCCAACTATAGTAGTCTCTTCTTTAGTAGCGCTTACTTTTGCGGCTTGCCCCAAATCATTTAATTCAGCTTTTTCTAATTTTAAGCCCACTTCTTCGGAGATTACTTTGCCGCCGGTTAAGACCGCTATATCTTGCAACATTTCTTTGCGGCGATCGCCAAAACCCGGAGCTTTCACGGCCAAAGCGTTAAAAGTGCCGCGCAGTTTATTAACAACTAAAGTGGCAAGAGCGTCGCCTTCCACTTCTTCGGCTAAAATTAACAAATCCTTTTTGCCTGTTTGCGCCAGTTTTTCCAATAAAGGCAAAATGGTTTGAATAGAAGAGATTTTTTGTTCAGTGATTAAGATATATGGATCTTCTAATTCTGCTATCATCTTTTCCGCATTAGTTACCATATAAGGCGAAATATAGCCTTTATCAAATTGCATGCCCTGAACTATCTCCTTTTGAATGCCAAAACTTTGTGATTCTTCAATTGTGATAACGCCGTCTTTGCCGACTTGTTCCATTGCTTCGGCTATTACTTTACCGATTTGAGGATCATTAGCAGCAATGGAAGCGACTTGGGTAATTTCTTCTTGAGAAGCTATTTGTTTAGAGCTTTCTTTTAAAATTTCCACCACTTTTTCCACTGCTTTGTCTATGCCGCGTTTTACTGCCTGCGGACTGGCTCCGGCAGTGATATTTTTGATGCCGGCGTTAATCATGCTTTGAGCCAATACAGTGGCGGTGGTTGTGCCGTCTCCGGCCGCATCGCTGGTTTTGGTGGCGGCTTGCTTTACTAATTCTGCGCCGACATTTTCTACTTTGTTAGACAATTCTATTTCTTTGGCTACAGTAACGCCGTCTTTAGTGCTGGCCGGCTCTCCATAACCTTTATCTAAAACAACAAGGCATCCTTTTGGCCCGAGCGTTACTTTAACCGCGTTAGCCAATTTATCTATACCTCTTTTTAAAGCGTCTCTGGCTCTTTGACCAAATAATATTTGTTTAGCCATAAAATTAAGGTGAAAAGATAAAAGTCAAAAGCAGAAACTTCCGCTATTTGACATTAAATCTTTTTGATTTATTCAATAATCGCTAATATGTCAGATTCAGATATTACTAAATATTCTTTTTCATCAATTTTGATTTCATTAGGAGAATATTTGGTAAACAGTACTTTTTGCCCGACTTTGACGGCAGGCTGCTGGCGCTGACCATTGTCAAGCATTTTGCCTGGACCAACGGCGATGACTTCGCCTTGCTCCGGGCGTTCTTTATCTACCGTATCCGGCAAAACTATGCCTGAGGCAGTGGTTTTTTCCTCGCTAATCGCTTTAACAATAACTTTGTCATTTAAAGGAATGAGTTTTGGCATTGTTCAAGCTGTATCAGTAAACAGTGATCAGTTAACTTGAAACATGTTAACTGGCCGCTGCTACCGCTTAGTTTATATTATTTTTATTAGCAGTCTTGCAGAGTATCTGCTAATTTGTTTATCTGACAACCTATCTTAAAGCAAAATTCACCGCCTGTCAAGTGGTGAACGCGTAAAGTTAAAATATGGAGGCATGGGCGGGAATCGAACCCGCGTTAAGGGTTTTGCAGACCCTTGCCTTGCCACTTGGCGACCATGCCGAATTGCCCATCTTCGCTTCACAGAATCATAACATTTAAGCAAAAAAATGCAACCGCACTGCGGCCGCATTATGTAATCAGGTTAGGTTAATTAGAAATTATAATTAGTATATCTCCACTGCCGTATATTTAATCCCTTTTTCTTTAGCTTCAGAACAATCTTCCATCCAGATGTCTATGCGATTGCTAAATCGCAAATGCATTCTGTCGTGGATATAAAATATTTTGTCTGATCCGTAAATTTCTGGCAATTTTATTTGGGCGCCAAAAGATAGAAAGTTTGCCGCGGCAATGCCATCATAAACTGTAGTTCCGTCAGCGGTGATAAATGGCGTGTCATCTGTCTGCCAAGGCACTGAACAATAGAAGGTAATTATAGTTTTGATAATCTGCTTAGGCTGGCGATCTGGCGATTGCGGCAAAATTAATAAAGTATCGCCGGATATACTGTCAAATGGCAATAAAGCGGTTTTTTTAATGACAGGATTAACTACTTCTAAACTAGTTTGCAATTGCAAGCTTAATCCTTCTGCCCGTACAACTCCGGGAAGGGTGCTTAAAAGCAAAAAAAAGCTTAATAATAATCGGTTAATTGCCAGCAATAAAGGCGAATTAAAACGATAACTAAAAATAGAACGTATATGTTGTTCCGTATAATAACACTGCCAAAATAAGCGGTTATTTAATTTTTGTAGATAATTGCCGAATTTTGTTCTCATAAAATTAAAAAATCCTTTTAAATTTACAATCAATAAAAGGATTTCGTTTATTATTTTTATGGTGTTATTATATCAAAAATAAAGATTTATGTCAATGCCCTCTCCACCTCCACCCAAAAACAGCTGCCTTTTCCCTCATAGCTTTCAAATCCGCAATCGCCTTTTGGATGGGCTCTAATCATTTTTTTGACGATGAAAAGTCCGAGTCCGGAGCCGTCCGTGTGCATTGAATTGGCGTTTTTGGCTCGTTTGAATTTGGTCCAGAGTTCTTTTTGATCTTGTTTTGGAATGCCGATGCCGTTGTCTTTGATTTCTATTCTGATTGTGTCTTTATTTGGTTTAACTGTTATTTCCACTTTGCCGTTTTGTTTGGTATAGGTTATGCCGTTGATTATAAGATTGTCTAGTATGACTTCAAAGTAATGTTCAGAGACGCGGGCTTTTAGATTATTAGCAGGTTTGTTGAGTTTAAGCTCTATGCTTTTTTCTCGCGCCAGATCTTGGTGGCTTTTGACGATATTTTCTAAATAAGGGATTATTTCCATTGTTTGCAGTTCCCTGCCGCTTAAATCAAATTTTTTAGTGTCCAGTTCCGAAGCGTAAAGCATATCTGACACGATTTGAGTTAGTTTTTCCGTTTTAATCAGAATGGCTTTGTAGACTTCTTTTTTTTCTTTTTCGCTTGAATGGTCAAAGTCTCCTTCTGACAGGACTGACGCGTTGCCTTTGATGATTGAGATTGGAGTGCGGAGCTGGTGAGAGGCAATGTCCAAGAATTCAGAGCGCATTTTAAGGAGTTTTTGCAGTTTTATGTTTTTTTGCCTGATGTCGCTGGTTTGTTCAGCCACCATTTCTTCCATATTGTCGTACAGTCTGGCGTTCTCTACTGCGATTGCCGCCTGGTTGGACAGAGTCTCTAAAAGTTTGATGTCTTCCGTGGTGTAGGCGTCTGCTGATTGTTTTTCGCCTAAAATTATTAAGCCTATAATTTGGTCTTTGATGATTAAGGGCAGGATTAGTTCTATTTTAGCTTTGTCCATTATTTGGCAGATTTGGCGCATTTGGGTTTGTTCGTCTGCTTCTTTGCAGTCTTGGCATTGCAAGGATAGCTCGCATTTGACTAACGCGCTCTGGTGTTTTAGAAGATAGTTTGCGATGACGTCCGCATTTAATTTATCAAAGAGTTTTTTTTCGTTTACTTGCCGGCTTTTTTTACCGGGAAATCCTATTGTTTGATACGCTTGAAATTCATGTTTGTTCGGCAGTTTGACTAATATCGCAACCCTTTCCACATCCATTACTTTAAAAATGACCTTGGAGATCAAGGTCGTTATTTGGTTTAAGTCTATTATTGATGTTAAGTCTTGAGCCAGATTGCTTAGAGTGTCCTGTATCGTGTAGATACTGGCGTAAAGAAACTTGTTGGAGAATTTTAAAGCCGCTTTTTCTATCTGTGGCCATAGCAGGGCAAAGGCTATTGCGATAAAGATGCCTGTGATTAGAGCGGATGTTGCCCAAACAGAGCCAAAGCTTTTGACAAAAATGTAGCTGACTCCGTAAAATGTGCCGTAGGCAAACGCCGCGAGTATGAGTTTAAGGAAGCCGCGGCGGACGACGACGCGGATATCCATAAGGCGGTAGCGGAGGATGGCGTAGGCGATAATGATAGTATATAAAAAAACAAGAGTATTAAAAAATGGATATAAATCTATTTTATAAACAGGGGCAAAACTGAAACTGCCCCCGGCAAAACTAACAACTGCGCCTATCAAAAAATATTTTATCTGCATTTTCTGCAATCCTATCACCCTTCTATAAGCTCTCCATAATTCATAATTAGCATAAATAACTAATCCAAAAAATAAAATAGTAAATGGTATATAAAAAGGGCCCGGTGGTGAATCGTAATAAAACTGATTAAAAACCCACCGCATATTAGCTATAAATAGGCCATCTATAAAATTGGCAACCAGAAATATACATCCTAAAATATACATACTTATTATCATCCATCTTCTTTTTAATCCCAAAAATTCTATAACAAAGTGTGCAAAAAAAATGGGGATAAAAATAACACCTATATGGGCTACGCGCCACCATAGATCAGCTACTTGCAACTCCGTCGTAGTTGCAATGAAATAACCACTCCATCCCCACAAAGATACTGAGACACAACACAAAACCCATAAATGATGAATCTTGGTTCGCCCTTTCCACAGCATAAATATAGTCATTAGAGAACTGGTAACGCCTATTAATAATCCTGATAAAGCAAAAATATTCATATTTTAGATATTTTCATAATTACGGTTGAGGTCGAAATCCTCTTTTTAAAGCATAAAGAAGTGCTTCTCTCATAAATTCATTGGTAATTTTTGGGGGCGGTGGCACTAAAATGTTACCTTGTGAATTTTTTATACCATTTCTTATACTAGTGTCTATTTTTGGTTCCCCGTAAATATAAGGAATATAATCTGAGACTCCTTGTAATATCATAGCCATCATTCTATGACGCGGATCCTCGCTTTTTAATGCTTCTTCAAGTGGATACTGCGTTAAAAATTGCATCGTCGCTCTTGGATTGACCTCTACTTTTTCTATCCCTAAAGTTTGTAATGCTACCTTTGCAATTTCACTCTGGATAGGCGGTTTGTCATGTGTGATATGGAAAGTAAAATTTTTTTTACGAATCAATGGATGTTCTGAAAGTGCCACAATACTTTTAACAACCCAATCGACTGGTACTAAATTAAGAGTGCAGTTAGGCTCCCCTGGAATTTGAATTGGCAAATGCAAAATATCTCCCTCAAATTTGATATCAAACTCTTCATAATACTGTCTTTTTTTTAGATTTTTCATTTCTCTTGCCAACGATCTTTTGAGTATATCAAACACTCGCCAGAAACCATAAAAAGCATTAAAAGCATTGGTTTGATATGTTTCTGAATCGCCTATGACAATACCTAAACGATAAATAGTCTTTAAAAAATTAGGATTGCTATCTAGTAATTTTTCGGCTCTAAATTTGGATTCTTCATAAGGATTCCTAAATTTTTGTCCAACATCCAAATCAGTTTCTTTAAAAACAGGAACCTCTTCGCTGTGTTCTCTTGGCCGTTCCGCTAAATCGCCAAAAATATATGCTGTACTGGCATGGTGTAAATGAGGCTTTCCTATTTTATACAATAAGTCTATTAGATTTTCGGTTCCATCATAATTTACTTTCATTATTAACTTTCGCTTCTCTTCGGAAAAAGAAACATCCGCCGCCATATTAAAAGCACTTTCAATTTCTTTTAATTGTTCTAACTGTTCTTTTTTTAATCCTAAATTTTTTTGCAAAAGGTCGCCTTCAAAAATTTTTATCCCTGCATCTGCTAAAGAAGTGTCAAAATTAGGATTGATAATCCTTAATGCTTTAGCTACTCGTTCTTCTGCAGTTTCTCCTTTTTTTGCACGAGCTAAAGCAAAAATTTCATAACCTTTTTCAGTTAACTCATGAATTAAATTAGAGCCCACTAGCCCGGTGGATCCTGTTACAAAGACTTGTTTCTCTTTCCTCTCCGCTCCTACTTCTATTTTTTTATCCTCTAAAGTACTTGTTCCTTGTATTTTGTTTATCTTTTCTGCATCTTCATTGTCCACATTATCTATTATAATGGCGGGTTTTTCTGGAAATACTAAAATAGGAGCCTCTTTATTTGGTTCTTCTTCAGACATTTCACGATTTTGAACAGGCTCTTGGGATTGTAATGTTTCTTCAGATCGTTCTTTTTTTTGAACCTCTGCCATAACTCAAAAAACTCGCCTACCCAAGACGGGCGTTATTAACTTTGTTAAAGATAAAATTTCTTATCACTTTTGCGTTCTTTAAAGCCTTTTGGACTTCTGCGTCTGTAAAATTTTGCTTAAACTCAAAAGGATACCTGGTAATGATGTAATAATCATTGAGTTCCAAACATGCCTCCAAAATTTTCTTAAATTCCTCATCTATCTCTTGGCATAAATTTGCAAGCTCTATTAAATCATGCGTCTTTTTAAAATGTTTATTATAAAAAGTTAAATAACCTTTTAAATACTTTTCTGCTGTTTGTTGAGATAAAAAGCAAGTTTGATAAGGCAATCCTGTTTCCTTATAACCTGCTTTAGCGAATTTTAAATCGCTGTCAGCCTTGCTAAACCATTCTTTAACTAAGACAATTTGTCCTTCATTTTGAACTGTATTCATAATAAAATTTTTCCTTCTTTTAAAATATCTTGCACAAAAACATCATTCATTTGTATTCTCTGCCGCAATTCTTCCGGAGTATAAATCACAAAATCCATACCTATTCTTCTGTCTAAAAAAAGGGCTGAAACTTCTCTTAAGCGCTCTATCATATTCTTTTTGGTATTCTTTACAATAAAAAAATCCATATCGCTATTTTCGTCATTTAACCCCTTCGCATAAGAACCAAACAAAATCACCTTTTCCGGATTATATCGCTTTTTTAGCCTTTCTACTATTTGCGCAATCAGATTTTGCTTTATCGCATTCAAGGGATTTTTTGTTTTAGCACAAAATTTCTGCATAAACTTATTTTTTATAAATACTCAACAAATCCTGCCTGCATCATAGCATAGTTTTTAAAAATAACGCAAGGGGCAAAACGACAACCACACAGGAGCAGGTAATTATTTTTTAGAAAAATTTGAAGTGCAAACAATTGCCTTCAATGCTCCTTTAGGCAAAGCCCTGTCTTTTAAAAAACCTGGGGAAGAAGTCAAATTTAAAACCCCGGGCGGCAATATTCGGCAGATAAAAATTTTATCTGTTGAATAGAGGCATAACCGCAATGCTTTGGTTTAAATAGCCAAAGCATTGCATCAACACCTTTAAGGAGTGAGAATTTGTCTATACTGATTGTTTTTGAGGGAATTGACGGAGTAGGTAAAACTACTCTAGCGAAATTGACAGCTGAAAAATTAGGCGCTGTGTATTATAAAACTCCGCCTGAACCTTACAATTCACGGCGTGCGATAGCTGATGAATTGCCTCCAGACTTGCGCTTTTCGTTTTATCTGGAGAGCATGTTCTACACTTCGCGCGAAGTGGAGCAATTGCTTGAGCAAGGCAAATCAGTTGTCGCAGATAGATGGATTTGGTCAACCCTTGCCTACCACTTTGCCTTGGATAAAAATATCCAAAAACGATGGTTTGGCTTTGATTGGCCAATCTGCAAGCCAGATCTAAGCTTGCTAATTTTTTTGCAAGATCGCACATGCTGGTTAGAGAGGTTGCGCTCGCGCAATCAAATTAGCTCAAGCTCGGATCTGTGGCTGGAGGAAAAAATTGATTTGTTGGAACAAATTAATAATTTGTTTCGGCAAATCAACCCTAACTTTATTCTTTTTGACTCTTCAGGGACGGCTGAAGATAATGTCAAAAAAATAATAACGATCATTGACCAAAATATTTCGCGCTGACATACCGCATATAGTATGTCTTTTTTTATCTTTTAACAGCCATAGCTTCCAACATTAAAGCAACATATCCTTTTTCTATAATATCAGCAGGCGCTATTCCAAGCTTTTCTAAAATCCGGCTCATTTCTTTTTTCTTTGGCTCAATATCTTTTTCCTGTCCCTGCGCTTCAATCTCTATAAACAATCCTAGATCACGGATATTATCAATGTTAATTTCAAAATCCTGCCATTTAAACGAATCTCTTATTTTATCAATCACGCAAACATAGACATAACCGGAGCTAATAAGAATATCTTCCAATTTGTTAGGATCTGATATTTGCGTATCATAATCATGCCATGCGGTATCGCCTTTTGGATCAACAGATTTTGCTTTAAAACTTAAAATAGCCTGTTTTTCTTTGCGGCGAATTCTAATCACTAATAATTGCTCTTTATCTGCTTGATGGCGCAAATAAGTATCTACTTGCCTCATTTCTT
>JBBTVS010000056.1:0-13398 GCA_038078695.1 Patescibacteria group bacterium | reverse complement strand
CCTAAAATATGAAGCAAAGTTGATTTGCCGGATCCTGACGGTCCCATTATAGCGGCAAATTCTCCCTGTTCAATACTCAAATTAATTCCGCACACTGCCGGAGTTTCAACTCCGCCTGTTTCGTATGTTTTGCAAAGATTGGTGGTTTGGATAAGGGGCATATTAGTAGGTCATTCCCGCGCTGTCTGACCTTGGGGAGTTAGTAGATAAATAGTACAGGTTCAATTTGCTCTGATTCTGATTCAGCTTGCGCCGGCTGGGTTGGCGGGTTTGAATTGTTGGTTGGGGTTTCTTGGGGCATGGGGGTGTTAAAAATTTTTTAATTCTTCTTTAATTAATAACCGCGAAATAGTGGCGCAAGTTTGCATTGCCAAGCTTGGCTCGTGTCCAAAACCAATATATTCTACGGCTTTGCCTTGCGCTTTAACTTTGCTCATTGCAGGCATTAAATCTGTGTCAGATGATATAACGATAGCGGTGTCGTATAAATTTTCATATGCGCCGACTAATAAATCTACAGCTATCTGCACATCTACGCCTTTTTCGTGATAAACACCCTCATTTTCCATTAAATAACCCTTGCGAATGGTAAACAATTGTGTTTTGGATCGCAAGTAATTAAGTAAATTTATTTGCGCTTTTCTTAATCTTTGGCCTTTAGCGTCATTGTCTTTTGCTCGTACTAGTCCAATATAATAACCGGCATAAATTATCCTTTTGTTTATAGCCAGGTATTGAATAAATTTACGATAATTAAAACGAGATAGATTTTTAATGCCTAAAGATTTGAGTTTAAAATATAAATTACTACCGTCAATATAAACGGCAATTTTCTTTTGTGGAATGTGCATAAAGAAATAAAAAAACCCCGCCGTGTTCCGATTGCTCGGAATCAGGACGGGTGGTTTTAGTTAGTTTTAACAATAGCAAATCGTCAGCTTTTGTCAAGTGGCGGGCGGACTTAGGGTTTTGAGCGGTAAATGGCATGAAAAATTATGTTTTTATTTTTGTTTCAGCAATTAGTTTGATCTTTTCTTGGATTTTAGTTTTAAATTGTTTGCCGACTTGGTCAAACAGATCTAGAAGCTGTTCAAAAGTATTTTTGCCGCCAAGAAAATCCCAATATTCTTTGCCGACCAAAAATTCTTGGCCGCGTTCTAATAAACCTTGTTCCGTAAATCGCTCGTAAGGTTTAGGATGATAAGGATTGTAGGGAAAAGCTAAAAATACTTTAATTGATTTTCTGCGCCGGGCAACCCATTCTAATAATTTAGTTTTAGCTTTAGTAAAAACATCAATATTGGGCTTGACTGTTTTAATTTCAAAATAGTGTTCTGTATTATTTCTCAACATATAAAAATCAACCATTCTACCCTCTTTTTGCGCTCGGCCATCTTTAGCTGATGCTCTTAAAACTTCTCTGATTTCTTGAGTGCTATTTACTTTTCGCTCACCATTTCTTAATTCCCTGATGATGTTATCAATAACCGATTTTTGCTCTTTAGAAATTACGCCGCCGATGTCGTATTTAGTAAAGCATTCCTGTGCTGTTTTGGATGCGATAATTTTTGAGACATCTTCATAAATAGACATCCCTAAACTTGTTGCTAATGAGTGAATAAAAGAATAGGCCGCGACTTTTTCACTATCCTGAACCAAGCGCACCAAAAACGGCATTGAAGTTGTTTCGCGCGCATAGCGTTTGAGTTTATCTTCTATTTTCTTTTGGAGAAGCTGTTTGATTTGTTGGGTTTGGATTTGGGTGAGGGGCATATTATTGATTAAACTTTTTTAGATAGTTGTCATCTAATAAGCGCATTAATAAACTCGCTAATGATAAATATTCAATAGTTTTATTTGGATCTTTCTGTAAAAAATTTAAATGAGCTTTTTTATCTCTAATTCCGCAAATACCCTTATACAAATACATAAATCCTCGTTGTTCTACTTTATCTAAAGAATTTTTTAACTCATTTAATTTTATAACAGGTTTGGTATTGCCATCGCAACCAAAAACTTCATTCATCAGATTATCTCCATCTAATTCTTTACCTTTTTTATCTGCAGGATGCTTGGCGACTTCTTTGACTCTTGTAATCACCTCGACAAATGCATTCAAAATTGCTTCTTTAAAATGATCATTCTGGAATTGACCGCCACTTACTTTTTGAATACGATCATGGAAATTATAATTTTTAATGTCAATTTTCTCTTTTGACATGCTGTGTGTTATTCTATTCAATATTATTTGCAAAAAATTTTCAGCTTGTCTTAAGCACTCAACCTGAATATAATAATCCGGAATAACATCCGTCATAACGGTGCTTTGGCGTAAAAAAATATTTGCAAAAATATCTGTATATTCTTTTTCAAAATTACTTTTTAAGATTTTCAGAGTATCCACATACCAAATTTTAAACTGTGGATTTTCGTCTCCTAATCCTCTTAAATTATTAATTTCATTAATCTGCTGCTGGAGTTGTTCTTTAAAACTCATAAAAAATCCCTTTCAAATGAAAAATAATCTCCGAGTATGGCGTTCTGTCCCGTTCGGTGCGGTTTAACACCGGTCTTTTAAATTGATTAACAATTTTCATTCCGGATTTTTCCGCAATTTGCGGATACAGATTAAATTTATCGTTAGCCACTAAAAATACATTATAATCCGGGGCTAAATATTTTTTGCAGTTATTCAAAACATCAGCAATGCCTTGAACATAAGATTGGCGCGCTTCCAATCCTTTGCCTTTATACAACGGCCCAATTTCTAAATCATCTTTTCTTTTAAATCCAAATAAATCATAAGCATAAGCATGCTGTTCATGATAATCAATTTGACCAACATAGGGCGGCGAAGTAAAAATACCTTGTATTTTTTGTTTTTTTAATAAATCAGCAAATTTCGGATGCCGTTTTTCAACTTCTTGAAAAATATTAACGGTTTTGGAATCTGCCGGGATAATTGACCAAAAAGCTTTAGTCTTGATCTTGCCAAATTCATCAACCCTTCTTAAAGTATCCCACAAGTAGCGATTCAGCATTGTCTTTATTGAAAAAATGGGCTTGCAGATTTTTTTATGCTTCCAACAGTAATAAGTTGTCAGTTGCGGATTTTTTAAAGTCGCCAAATCGCTGTGAGTAGTAGCGCGGCAAGATCTGATTGTTCTGCTTAAAATTAAAGCTAACAGTTTTTTTATTTTTAAATTTTTTTCTTTTTTAATTAAATCAAAAACGAAATCAATTTCTTGACGAACATTTAAGATGTACCATTTGTCTAAAAAATTATCTGCTTTATTTTGTTTAAGCTTAATACTATGCTTTTTGACTAAACCTTCATATATCAATAAAAATTCTTTTTCTTTAGCAGGCGCGTATTTATATTCATTAATTTTTTGCTGACGAATATTGTATCTGTATTTAGAGTTAGGAAAATTTTTATAATTAAATTTGTTTATTTCTGCCAATAGTTCTTGTTCAAAATTTTGGATCTGAATGTTAGTTTCAAATCTTACTATAGCTGATAATAATTTTTTGATAGCCTCGCGCAAATAATCAACATCATAATGATGCATTTTGCATTCGGCAATCATACAATTAAATTGCGAAATATCAATCCCAATGCTGTGCATTCCTAATTCATTAACTTGAATAAGCGCGGTGCCAGAGCCGGCAAAAGGATCAAGAATAATGTCGCCTTTTTTAAAATAGACCTCGTTTTTAAAATTATCTATGTGATCATCAATAAAATATCCGACTAGTTGAGGTATGAATTTGCCTTTATAAGGGTGCAAACGATGCACATGCTTGGTAGTATCGCTTTCTCGCAGATGATCAAAAGATAATGCCCAATTTAAATCTTGGCCCAAATGTTTTTTCCAGCGCGATTCTTTTTGGCTGCGATAAGACTGGTAATAATTTTTTAAATCTTCCAAGCTAATTAAAGTTTGTCCGTTTTCGCCGAATTTTCGCACTTGGCCGTATTGCGTTAAATACGAAAGATTAGAGACCCTAACCTCTCTTTCTAAAAATTTTTCAGCCCAGTCTTTGGCTTTTTCTAAAGTCAGCAATGTCATCACTCCTCATTTTACCCCGCCTCCCCTGTTTTGTCAAAAACACGCGCCCCTCTTGCCTTTCTCCTCAATTTATGCTTGGATTTATAGATAAACAATAATCTATTTTAATCTCTTAGATCTATGCAATCAGTGTTCTATTTATTGGTTGATAGATTTAACAGATTGTATCAATATCATTATGAATCCAACATCATCATCAGAACTTCCAGAAGTAAGCCCAAAGCAAACCAAAGCGGAAATTTTTAACGCATACAAATCAGTAAAATCAGTGCTTGATCAATACAAGCAAAACATCAAGCAAATCTCCCAAAAGCAACAGCAAAAGAAGCAGGATGATCAGCAAAAAACAGTGGAAAAAACTGCCGACTACACCGTAGGTCAAATCACCAAAAATTTAGATGAAGTTAAAAATCAAGTCAACAGCGCTTTAAATAATTTGGCAGAGCAATTGACTAAAGAAGCGAATAAGCTATCCGAAATTCAAGAAGCAATTAAAATCAAGCAGGAAAATCTAAAAGAGCTTTATGACATAGAAGCAGAAGCGGACACATTAACCAATTTAATTCAAGCGCAGGAACAAGCTAAAAAACAAAAGCAGATTGAGGAAGAGGAAAGCAAAATTCAGCAGTCTTTGCAAAGAAAGCAAGAAGAAGCGGAATATCAAATGGAGCAAGACGAAAAGCGCAGAAAATTTGAGCAAGAAATTCGGATAAAAAGAGAAGAGCTAACGGAGCGGGAGCGGGCGCTGATGAATCAAGAGCAGGAATTGTCTAACTTGCGTCAAAAAGCGGAAGATTTTCCTCGCCAATTGGAAGAAGCTGTCGCAAAAGCTAAAAAGAGCGTTTGGGAAAAAGCGCAGAAAGAGGCGGAAACAAAAGCCGCTTTAAAAGCGGCGCAAATAGAGGGTCAAAAACAAGTTGATGCTTTAAAAATCAGTTCTTTGGAAAATACAGGCGCCCAGCAAAGACTGGAAATCATTGCTTTACAAAAGCAATTAGAACAAGCGGTGCAGAAAAATCAGGAGCTTGCATCCAAAGTAATTGAAGGTGCATCCGGCGCCCAACTGCTTCGCCAAAAATTAGCGGAAGAAAAAGAAGAAAAAAGTAAGACTGAGCGGGCAGATAGGAATTAATGTTGTTATCTAAGTTTAGGGTTTTAAGTTGTGGTTTTTCCGCCAGAGGCGGACCAGCCTTTGGCTGGGAGTTTTGAGATTTGCGTTTTGAGTTTACTCCTCCCCCTCATACACCACCACCCTATCCCCTTCCGCTAGACCTTGCAAAATTTCAACATTACCGTCACTTCCGCGCAAGCCTGTTTTAACAGGCACTTCTTTAACAATTTGGCCATCATCTTCCATCAAAATCCTTGCAAATTTATCCCCATTGCGGCTAATTACTGCCCGCGCAGGCACGGCAATAATACCAGCTCTCTCTGCGGTTAAAATGTCTAAATTTGCCGTCATTCCAGATTTAATCCTCTGATCCTCGTCTGCAAACTGCAAATCAACCTTATAAGTCGCAACCCCGTCTATTATGGTTTCTGCCGGATCAATGCTGATTACTTTGGCTTGCCACTCTTGATCATCGCCATAGGCGTCTAAATCTACCCGCGCTGTTTGGCCGATTTGCAATTTAGCGATGTCTGCCTCCGGCACATTTGCTTCTATTTTAAACTTCGTTTGACTTATTAAAGAGACTACAACCGCATTTGCGCCTGCTATTTCGCCGATCTCTATATCGCATTTCGTCACTATGCCAGCTATAGGCGCTCGCAAAACAGTTTTATCAATTTGCGCCTGAATATTCTGCGCCTCGGCCTGTGCCTGCTTAATTTGCGCTTGCTGTGATTTTAAATCAGCCTGCGCTTTGCGCACTGCCGCCTCTTGCGAAGACACATTTGCTTGCGCTTGGCTAATAGCCGCTTGCTGCGCCGCGATCTGCTCCGGTTCAGTTCCAGCCTGTTTTAAAGTTAATTCATCGCGAGCCACATTTAAAGCATTTTGCTTAGCATTAACATCAGTCTCCGCTGCAGTAATATTATTTTGATTTGTCGCTTTTTGCGCGGCAATGCTTTGTTTTTGGCTGTTGATGCTTGTAATTTCTGTGTTGATGTTTGCGCGAGCGGTCATCACAGAAGTTCTATAAGTAGAAAGAGTAGTTTCAGTCACCGTGCCGGTGCTTATCGCAGAATTTAAAACATCAGTCGTTTTAACTAAAAAGTCTTTGATAACAGTCAAATGGTTTTCTGATAAAACTAAAATTTGATCTAAATCATCATAATTTGATTTTGACGATATGTTTCCAAGCTCGCTTTTCCATGCGCTTAAAACCTGTTCAACCGTAAGCCTCTGCCATTCGGCATCGCTTTTGGCTTGACTGTTTGAAGTGCTAAAAGACAATTCGTAACTTGCGCCTGTTTTGTTGAACAAATCTTTAACATACTTATTGATAGCCTCGTCTCCACTGTTATATGCTTTATTCACTATATCAATAATTTCTTGATACAGATTATCCAAATCTGTCTGCGCTTTTGCCTTTATGCCAATTAAATTTTTTTGTGCGTCGGCAAGCGATTGCTCCGCTTGTACAACTTTGCTTTGAGCGACTTGAAGTTCTTCTTTACGAGTTCCTTTTTGTAGTTCTTGCAGTTTTGCCTGCTCTTTATCTAAGGCGGCGCTATATTGGAGAAGTGCGGCCCCTACATTTTCTATTTGCGCTTGCGCGCTTAATGCTCCAGCTTCTGCGGACTCTGCGACAGCTCGCGCTTTTGCAAGCTGGGCCGCGAGATCAGCATTTATTAATTCAATTAATTTTTGATTTTCGTCTATCTTATCTCCGACTTTAACATAAATTTGGCTAACCTTGCCGCCTTTTTCAAACGCCAAATCAACATTCCGCGCCGGCTTAATTTGGCCGGTAACATTAACTTCTTGAATTAAAGTTTGCGGCTTGACCGTTATAAAATCATAAGTGATTTTTTTCTTGGAATTAAAAAATACTGCGCCGACAACTACGGCTATCGTTAAAACTGCCGCAGTAATGAGGAGAGATTTTTTCATACTTGATAAATATGCAGAGTTTGTTTTGGCATTTGCGTTACTATAGCACAGTAAAAAGCATTTCACAAACAATAGTTTAACTTTCACTTTTCACTTTAAACCACTTCACCCCCTCAATCAATAAAATCACTGCCAAGCACTCAATCAAAATTATACCCCATTCAAATACGCCCAAATGCGCTAAATGCAAAAACCGGGCTAATGGCGGCAGATATAAAGCTGTAAGCTGAATAAAAATGCTGCCTAAAACTCCGGCGATCAGCCAGCGATTGGAAAAAATTCTGCGATTAAATAAAGAATGCTTTAAAGAGCGGATGCTAAAAACATACAATAGCGAATCAAGGCTTAGAGCGGCAAAAGCCGCGGTTCTTGCAGTCTCTAAATTTGCGCTTAACTTAAAAAACAGAAAAATGCCAAATACCATAAGCCCGGTTGCTCCGCTTATAAGACCTGTCAAAAATTTCATCTTTCGGTCTAATATTGACGCCTGCGGGTCGCGCGGCGGATCATTCATAATACCCTGCTCCTTTGGCTCCATAGTCATGGCAAATGCCGGCGGGCCATCGGTGATGATATTAATCCATAAAAGCTGTGCAACGGTTAATGGCAAAGGCAGTTTAAAGAGCAAACTTAATGAAATTAAAAGGACTTCTGAAAAGCTGCCCGAAACCAGATATAAAACTACTTTGCGAATATTGTCAAAAATAACTCTTCCTTCTTCTATAGCTTTAACCAAAATAGAAAAGTCGTCTTTAAGCAGGATGATGTCCGAGGCTCCTTTGGCAACATCAGTGCCAGAGCCTAATGCCACGCCTATGTCTGCGCGCATTAAGGCAGGCGCGTCGTTTATTCCATCGCCGGTCATGGCAACAACCTCTCCATGCTCTTTTAAGATGCGCACTAAGCGCAGTTTATCTTGAGGCGAAACTCGGGCAAAAACTTTAATTTCCGTAGAGGCAAGCTCCTCATCGCTCATTTGAGCCATTTCTTGACTGTCTAAAATTTCGCGATCCGTTTCTATCAAACCAATCTCGCGAGCAACCGCGCCTGCGGTTAATCTATGATCTCCGGTAATCATTAAAGTTTTAATTCTTGCCGTTTTCGTCAATTCTAACATTTTTTTAACATCCGGCCGAATTGGATCCCGCAAGCCGTAAAAACAGACAAAGGTAATGTCATCAATACTATCTCCGTACCCTCCAAGCAATAGCCGAAAACCTTGCGCGCTTAATTCTTCTATCTGCAATTCTAATTTTTTTTTATTATCTTTTGACAATTTAACTATTCTGCCTTCATTATAAGCGGTTGTCGCAAACGGCAATAACTTCTCCGGCGCGCCTTTAATAAACATAATTTGATGTTTCGCGTCATTTTCTATTGCATGGGTCGTTGCCATAAACTTTCGTTCCGAATTAAAAGGAACTTCATCAATTCTGCGATATTTATGCCGCAGCTGCTCAATATCCAATCCAGCCTGCACTGCCGCTATTAAAAGCGCCCGTTCTGTAGGCGAGCCGCGAACCACTTCTTTCTGCAGTTCATTCTCTCCGCCTTCAATATAACTGTTATTGCATAAAACGGCTATTTCCAAAGCTTTAATCAAATCTTGGCTTTTTTCTTTAACTTGACTGCCGCTTGAGTTGATTTCGCCGCCAAAAGTAACGATTTTATCTAACATCATCTGCCCCATAGTTAAAGTACCTGTTTTATCTGTGCAAATAACAGTTGTCGAACCCAATGTTTCAACGGCTACTAGCTTTCTAACTAAAGCTTTTTGGCGCAATATTCTTTGCATGCCTAAAGCTAAAATTACAGTGACGGCGACAACCAAGCCTTCTGGCAGCGCGGCAACCGCCACGGCTATTGATATCAAAAACATTTCTTTAAAATTATGTCCGGCCCATAAACCAGTAATAAAAATAACTGCCGCAATAGCTAAAATAATCAGGCCCAAAGCTCTGGCAAAGCCTTTTAGTTTTTTCTGTAAAGGCGATTCTTCTGTATTAATATTTTGCAGGGAGCTGGCGATTTTTCCAAGTTCTGTCTTGCCGGAAGTTGCGCAAATTGCTGCTTTAGTCCGGCCGTCAATAATTGTTGTCCCAGTATAAAGCATATTGCTTCTTTCGGCCAATGGCTTTTCGCCTTTGATAATATGCTGATTTTTTGGAACAGGCGCTGATTCTCCAGTGAGCGGAGCTTCATTAACTTGCAAGCTATTAGCCGAGATAATGCGACAGTCTGCAGGAACTCTGTCTCCGGCATCTAAAATAATAATATCTCCGATAACCGCATTAACAGCATCAACTGTTTTTATTTCATTATCTCTGATGATTTTAACATGATAAGTGATGATTTTTTTAAGCGCGCTGAATGCCTTATGCGCTTTAAATTCTTGAATAAAGCCAAAAACCGCATTTGCAATAACAGCTAAAATAATAACAATCGCGTCTGATGTTTCGCCGACTATAAGGCTAATCGCAAAAGCAATGATTAAAATAATAATCAAAAAATTTTTAAATTGATTAAAAAAAATCACTGCTCCGGAAATCCGCCGTCCTTCCGGCAGTTTGTTTAGCCCATGTTTTTTAAGCCTTTGTTCCGCTTCTTTTGACGATAAACCATGCTGGCTGGTTTTGAGAATTTTTAGAGTTTGATCAATAGAGAGACGGTAAAATGGTTTGCGGGTTTTGCGGGGAATTGACATAAAATCATTATACCAAAACTATCAATCATAGACAAATCCGCGCCTAAAACAAAAAAGACGCCTATAGAATTTGCGTGTTTCTTTAAGTATGCTAACTATTTCTCCCACTCATACAACAGCGCCGAAGCTATAAAAATAGAAGAATAAGTGCCGACCGCAATGCCTATAGTTAAGGCAAGAGTAAAATAAAAAATGCTTGCGCTGCCAAAAATCAGCAAAGAGAACAGGACTAAAAGAACAGTTAAAGAAGTGTTAATTGAGCGCATAAGAGTTTGGCGGATGCTGGAATTGATAATATGTTCTAAATTTAAAGAATATTTATGATGTATTAAATTCTCTCGTATTCTGTCAAAAACCACAATCGTATCGTTCACAGAATAGCCAAGCACCAAAAGGATTGCCGCGACAAACGAGCTGTCTATCTCAACTTTTAAAAATTTGCCCAATATCGCAAAAACGCCGGTAGTAATTGTAACATCATGTATAAGAGCCACAAGAGCGCTTATTCCGAATTTCCAAGAAATTTTGCTTTTTTCTTTAAGCTTGCTTACTTTGCGAAAAGCAAAAGCGATGTATAAAGTTATTCCAGCCACCACTAAAAAAATTTGCCATACAGCTTTTTGTTTTAGTTCGGAGCCGATGACAGGACCAATGGATTCAAAGCGCAGTTCTTTGATACCAGTTTCTATGCCATTGTCAGTAGATGCGGCGTCGCTTGCTTTCAAAATCTCCAAAATTTTCTCATACTCCTCTTGGCTCACATCCCGCATTCTAATCAAAAAACTGCCTTCTTCAGTCCGCTGTACGCGCACATCGCCTAAATTTAGGTTTTTCTCGCTTTCTAAAATGTTCTCAATAGCTATTTGCTCGCCGTCAGTTTTGATTTCTAACAACGATCCGCCGGTAAAATCAATGCCAAAATTCAAGCCGAATAAAATTAGGCTCGCGATGCTGGCTGCGACTAAAAAGCCTGAAAACGCAAAGAAGATTCTTTTGTACTTTAACATAGTAAGTATTAGGTATTAAGTATTAGGTATAAGTCAGATAAAAGTATTTCTGCCTACTTAATACTTAATACTTATCTTTAAATTCCCCACACCCATCCTCCTCTTTTGCCTGAACGCGCCATCAATTTCAACAGCACGCGCGTTACCGTAATTGCCGTGAACATGCTTACTATTATGCCGATTGCCAAAGTTACGCCAAATCCTTTAATCATGCTCTCGCCAAGCCATATCAAAATAAAAGCGGAAATCAATGTAGAAAGATTAGAATCGCGGATAGAAGACCACGCCCGCGAAAATCCCTCGTCAATGGCGGCTTGCAGAGTTTTGCCTGATTTCAGCTCTTCTTTCAGACGCTCAAAAATCAGCACATTGGCGTCAACAGCCATGCCGATTGTTAAAATAAAACCGGCAACTCCGGATAATGTCATAACTACTGGAATCAATTTAAATAAAGCGATAATTATAAGGCTATAAACAAGCAAAGCCATTGACGCTATCAAACCTGGCAGGCGATAGTAAGCTATCATAAAAAGCGCCACTAAAATCATGCCTATAATGCCGGCGATAAAACTTTTCTGTACTGCTTCAGAACCCAAACTTGCTCCAATCCTCTGCTGGCTGATTAAATTGATATTAACAGGCAGGGCGCCGGCGTTTAAGCGTTTGGTTAAGTCCCGCGCGTCAGTTACCGTAAAATTTCCAGTTATGACTGCATTGCCGCCGCTTATTTTTTCATTAACACGCGGAGCCGAAATTATGGCGCCGTCTAAAAATATCGCCACCTGCTTTCCAACATTGCTGCCGGTTATATTTTCAAACAGCTTTGCGCCTTGATCGTTAAATTGCAAACTAACTATAGGAAAGCCGGTTTGCTGATCAAACACTACAGCAGCTTTTTTTAAATGCTCGCCTGATAGCTCCGTATTTTTCCATTGATCCAACGGCGCTTTTGAATCCAATGATTGTTTTAAAAAAAGAATATGCCGTCCGCGCACTTCTTGAATAATATTAGCCTGATTGTCCGCGCATTCTGTAATTTTATCTGTTTTTGTATCCTTACAGCGCGATTCAACGCGCCGGATAATGTGATAGCCAAACATAGTCTCTACTATTTTATCGTAAGTTTGAGAGTCAGCTAATTTATCAAATAAAACTTCTTCAAATTCCGGCACAAACATGCCTTTTTGAGCAAAATCTAAATCTCCGCCTTTATCTTTTGATCCTGAATCTTCTGATAAATTCTTGGCTTTTTCCGCAAATGCCGCATCATCTTTATCAATTATTTCTGATAAAACTGCTTCTGCTTTTTCTTTTTGCGCTTTATTGTATTTTTCTCTTTCTTGCCGCTCTTCCGGCGTCAGAGGCACAGGCTCTGCTTGTTCTTTGAATTCCAAAACCGGAGTATCGCCAATTTTTGCAATCGCTTGTTTGATGTCTGTTATGCCCGGCAACTCTACTATAATGCGATAATGGCCTTCTGATTTATTAGTCTGCATAACGGGCTCGCCTACTCCAAGCGCGTTAACTCTTCGCTCTATCACATCCCGGGTTCCTTGCACAGCCGAGTCGCGCGAGTCTTCCGGTATATTGCTTACATCTGCTTGATAAATTAAATGCGCTCCGCCGGCCAAATCCAAGCCCAAATGCAGTTTAACTTCGTCTCTAAGCCAATTAGGGCCCTTGGGCCACGTAAAAAGCGCGCCAAAAACGGCGATGATTAAAATTAGTATTGCTTGCAGGCGGATTTTAGAGGCAGACGTCATAATTTTTAACTATAGCAAAGGATTTTATAGTTGACAAGTTTGCGCGCTAATAGTGGCCGGTTTACACTTTAATCACCTCCACATTTCTGATTTCCGCAACGCGATCCAAGCACAAATCAACCACTTCATTAATCTTGCCAATAAAAAATACCTTTTTCCCGCCAAAATGGCCATGTTTGATATTTTCCAGCAAAACACCCAAAGCCTGATCCCCAAAAGATGAATTCATCATCACAATATCGCTTAAATCTATCAGCAAAACGGCTTCTTTGGGCAATTTTGTTAATTTGTTGACTAAAATTTCATAAGCCTCCTGTCCTTTGTCCCGGCCCGAAAGTTGGCTGCCGAATTGAGATAATTTAATAACTGCGCCTTTTGGTTTAGATCGGCGCGGCACGCGAAAATCTTTAATTTCAAGCTCGCATACAACTATTACGCCGTCTAATTTTTCTTTGGCATTCTCCCATTTGTTTTGACCGTTTATCTGCGTCCAAATTGTTTGATCTGAATAAATTTTAATTTTACCTTTGCCAGCGCGCACTAATCTTAAAACATCAGGCAATCCATTGCCGCGTTTATAAGGCCAGCCAGATGTATTTTCCGTTAAAGCTAATTGAATAGCCTGTTTGGCGTCAATTTTTTTGATTTGAATCTGCGGATTTTTTTCTAAAGAATTCTTTAAGCCAATGCCCATATCACCAACTCCTATCTGAACAAAGTTATTTTTAATGTTTAAGACTAAAATGCCGCCTTTTAATGTTTTGCCTAATGTCTGGGCATGATCAAAAACATT
>JBBTVS010000055.1:0-2502 GCA_038078695.1 Patescibacteria group bacterium | reverse complement strand
TTTCTGTTTTTTCTTTTGCCAATTCAATGATTAAACAGTTCATTTTATCAAATTCAGAACAACTGACCTCACTAAAAAATCACAAATAAAATATTTCCTTTGTAAGTTAAGATTTGCAAGGCTATTCAAAGAATTTTAACCAAAAATCAACCATGTATAAACAGGATTATAAAATGATACCTATTTTTGCAAAAAACATTAAATATGTCACAAACAAGTTTACCATTTTTTCCGGAAGATATCCGGTTAATAAATAGCGTTATTGGATTTCAAAAACGAAACGGGATAGTTTATTATTTTAATGGAAGTATGCCGGTATTTCAACATCCGGAAAAAGACATAAAGAGTTTTCGTTTATACACAACCCAATTAGTGGTTAATGGTACCGTCAAGCAATCAGAAATAGTAAAAGCCTTTAACGTGAGTACTATCAGTGTAAAACGCTGGGTAAAGAAATACAGGGAGAATGGTTCACAGGCTTTTTTTTATTAAGACAACACCGAAAGAATACTGTATTAACACAGGAAAAAATATCGGAAGTACAAGAGTTATACGGTATAGGAAAAGATATAGAAGAGATATGTAAACTGACAGATTTAAAAACGGATACATTAAAAAAGGCAATACAGGCAGAGCGCTTGCAACTTACCCGTAATGTTTTTTCATCACCTTCCCCCTTAAGCAAAAGTGAACGAAGTGTTATTGATAATGATCAGGCGATGGGTAAAGCCTGTATCAACACCTTTGAGAGGGTATTGGCAAGCAAAACAGGAATACCTTGCGAAGTTAGCTTTGACAGTCAACAGGATTTGCATCAGGCCGGAGTATTATTAACATTACCGGCATTATTGTCAAACGGATTATTGAAATATGAGAAAGATTTTTACCCAGACAAAGGCTATTATTCAATAGCGAGCATATTTCTTTCCCTTTCATTTCTTGCATTATTAAGGATAAAAACTTTATCGCAATCTACAACCATACCATCAGGCGAGTTAGGTAAGGCGATGGGTTTAGATAGGATTCCCGAAGTAAAAACACTAAGAGAACGAATATCATTGTTTTGTCAAAAAGCGGATATTGAACAATGGGGTCAAAATCTCAGCAAGGACTGGATGCAGGATTATCCTGAACATTCGGGCGTTTTGTACATAGACGGGCATGTAAAAATTTATTATGGCACTCAGACACAAATGCCCAAAAGATATGTTAGCAGATTACGATTATGTATGAGCGGAAGTACCGACTACTGGATAAATGACAAGTTCGGACAACCTTTTTTTGTAGTTAATAAGGTTATCAATAGTGGCATGATAGAAACTATAAAAACAGAAATTCTTCCACGTCTTGATAGCGATGTTCCTGCTCAACCTGCAAAATATGAATTAGAGTCCAACCCACTATTATGTCGCTACATGATTGTATTCGACAGAGAATGTTATAGTCCTGATTTTTTTCATGACTTATGGAACGAAAGGATTGCCGTTTGCACCTACAATAAAAATGTCAACGATTTATGGGCGGAAGAAGAATTTTCATCTTACACAGAAATATTGTCAACGGGAGAAAAGCAGCAAATACAATTAGCCGAAAGAGGCGTATTACTTCAAAACAAAGGAAGTAATAAAAAAATATGGGCAAGGGAAATCAGAAAAAAATCAGATTCAGGACATCAAACATCAATTCTTACAACCAATTATTTGCTTTCGATATTGATGATAGGTGTGTATATGTTTGCAAGATGGTCTCAGGAAAATTTTTTTAAATATATGATGGAAAATTTTGGAATAGACACACTTGTGAGTTATGTTAAAGAAAAACTTAGCGATACCTCTTTGTTGATAAATCCTGCATACAGAGAACTGGACGGGATGCAAAAAAAACTCACTTCAAAATTAAATTTGCGTAAAGTTAAATTTGCCACAATGGTATTAGATGAAACAACAATAGAAGAAAAAAACATGAAGTTGTATTTTCAAAAGAAAGCAAAACTTAATAGTGAGGTAAAAGCTTTGGAAGAAGACATTGAGCAAATAAAACAAAAGAAAAAAAAAGTACCCCGAAAAATTATGTATTCACAACTTCCAGATAATGAAAAGTTCGATAGTGCGATTAATCAAAGAAAACATTTTCTCGACACAATTAAAATGATTGCCTATAGAGCAGAAACTGCAATGGCTAACATTATCAAGCCGGAAATGGCTCATGCTGATGAAACACGTACATTATTAAAGCAAGTTTATAAAACTGATGCAAACATTTTTCCCGATTATGAAAATAAAATTCTTTTCGTTGAATTACATCGAATGACTTATTGGAAAGATGATAAAATAGTTCAATATCTTTGTGATGTTTTAAACGATACTAAGACTATTTTTCCCGGAACAAGTTTCACTCTTTTCTACAAATTGGTATCATCATAAAATCCTTAGAGGTCAGTTGCTCTGAATTTATTTTAATCATAATGCTTAATTTTAGTGTATTAACGAATTGAGATTCGCA
>JBBTVS010000054.1:0-5249 GCA_038078695.1 Patescibacteria group bacterium | reverse complement strand
AATTCGTCTCCAAGCATCTCTCTGCCCACTTATGTGTTCTAATCATCGCCTCTTTAGAATAACTGTATGACGCAGTATCAGGCGTTGCTTCATCAAAAGCCATAATAATGTCAGCGCCCAAATCTTGCTGAATCTGAATAGCTCCCTCCGAAGTCAAACGATGCTGTTTTCCGTCAATATGAGAAGTAAAATTCACGCCCTCATCATCAATTGTGCACAGTTGATTTTTACTCGCTCCAAGCCCCAAGGACCAAACCTGAAATCCGCCGCTGTCCGTTAAAATTGGCTTATCCCACTGCATAAACTTATGCAAACCGCCGGCTTTTTTAATGATCGGAACGGCCCCGCGCAGATACAGATGATAAGTATTGGCTAAGATAATCGGCGCTTTGATATTTTGCGCGTCAATGGCGTCAACGCCGCCTTTAAAAACAGCCTGCGTGGCTACAGGCATAAATACTGGGGTTTCTATGATTCCATGCGCGGTTTTAAATTTTCCAACCCGCGCGCGGCTGGCTTTTGATTGATGGGTAATTTGAAATGATTCTGGCTTTGAGCAATCCATTTAAAACAGAAGATAAATTAACCCCCAGCTCATCAGTTAACTTTTGAGCTTGGATTTTTATTTTGGGGGTGGTTTTGAATCCAATAAGCGCTGTTTTCATAGTTAAGCTGTTTTTCTAAAGCGATATTTAAATTGACTTTTTGGATAACCGGTACTTTTTCATTACGCCGCAGTTTAATTAAAAGCCATTCTTCTAATACTTCGCGCAGGGTATTTTGACATTCTGCGAGCGTTTTTTCATTAGCCCAAATGCCTTGAATACCTGGAATTTCTCCATAAAAACTTCCATCATCTTTTAAAATTTCGTATCTTGCTTGTGATATTAAATTGTTTATGTATTGAGTAAGCATGATAGAAATATAGCACCTTCTTTATTGGCAGGCAAATCTTGCGCCAAAACAAAAAACCTCCCAAATTGCGCTGCGCGCGGGAGGGGAGGGGCAGTAAGACAAAATGGTCTGATTATATTTCTCCGCTCTTCTTTGCTATCAAAATTTCTTCATGAATATCATCTACATTTTTATTTCCCCAAAAATTCTTCCAATATTTAACAGAATCTTCTTTGCCGCGCGGAAAAGATTGAATAAAAAACGTAGCATTAACAGGCCCTAAATTTTTTAATAGACTTTGCCATCCTTTTTCTAAAATTTCTACATTAGATAATTTATTAATTGTTTTTAAAGCTGTAGGCATAAAGAAGAATAAAATTGACAGGATTAACAGTTTTGATCTGCTTGCAATCCTGCAATCTTTTAATTAAATCATAATCGCAAGTTAAAAATATATCAACTTTAGCGCTAATGGCTGACGCGGCATGCAGAGCGTCTCTGGCTTGAATCTTATACCATGCCATTAATTTCTTAGCTCTTGCTTTTACTTGATCTGTCTGCGCAATATTTTTATGACATAAAGAAATGTTTTTGTATAACTGTATTTTTTTATCTGCTGGCGCTCTGACTATCTCTAATTTTAGAATATCTGAACTATACAAAATGATTTTATTGAGCAAAGATAATTTAAAAATGCTTAAACAAGCCTCAGATTCTAATTTAATATCTAAAAGATTCAAATTGTCAAACGGACGGCTGTAGATGTTGGTATCAGCATAAATTTTTAACTTGGGCATAAAAGAATAATATCATAAGTTGAAATTTTAGTAAAACTTCGCCAAAACAAAAACCCCTCCCTGTGTTGCGTTGCGCTGGGGGGGGATGATATTTAGTCAGCTCCGCATTCCTATGCCGCGGATGCCGACTGACTGTCCGGAAAAAACTTCGTGTTTCCACGAGAGCATGCGGATTTCTTCACAAAAATTTTTAATAATCTCCGGGGTGACGAGAGTGAATGCCTTAATCCATTCTCTTGACAACTCACCGGTATCCAACAAATCGGTGCCGCCAAATTTTTTACGAAAGGTCTCTGCCAAACTTAAACTATAATCAATACCAAATCTATTGCATTGTTTTTTGGCAACAGTAGGATTCATCATCACTTTCCAAGCAGGCGCGCCTGGCAAAGGCAAAAGTGGCGAAGGGTCGCAAACAACAATGTGCCCAATTTCCAAAATCTGCTGGCACAAACTGACTGTGTTTTCCAGCGACTGCTCTGACTCGCCAATTGCCCCTAAAACAAAAGAGCAATGTGCCTCCATATTTGCCTCGCGCAAAATTTCTATTGCGCGGATATTGGTTTCAACCTTATATCCTTTGCGTATAGAAATTAACATTTGATTGTCGCCGGACTCAAGACCAATATTTACTCGTCTGACGCCTAATTTAGAAAATAACTCAATTAAGTTATAATCTCGCACAATTTCATCTGCTCGCGCGTAAACTAACCATTGAGGAAATAAATCATCGGGCCGACTGTCAACAAATCTGCTTAAAAACCCTTGGTCCTCGCCTTTTATCGGCTGATAAAAGGAAGACAAGGAATCGCAGACCTCATAAAGAAAGTTGACTCCAAATTTTTCTACAAGGATTCTTATTTCTTGCCATGCTCGCTCTGAAGATACGGCACGGCGTTTGAGGTCCAAAATATCGCAGAACAAACAGCGAGAGCGCTCTCCATATCCGCATCCTCTGGCAAGATTGATGCTCATTGGAATGATTTTTTCTCCAGTATGCCAACGAGCATAAGTTGCCATGTAGTTTTTGATATATGGCTCAAAATCTTTAATAAATGATCTGTCCGGAATAGGCAGATCATTTAAAGACCACTCTTGCGCTGGCGTCTGTTTGACTTCTCCTTTATCTCTGAATGTGAGACAAGATATTTTATCAAAATCCTGTCCCAACATTCTGGCTTTAACAAGTTGAGTCATCGGCACTTCGCCATAATCACCACGGACAACCACATCAATCTCGGGCCGATTTTGGATAATCATATTGGCCAAACGAGAGGGATGATCATTACCAACCACTACAAAAGCCCCTTTCTTTTTTGCTTCTCGTGCAATCGCCAAAGTTGATTCATAAGTCATAGTCAGCGCTGATATGCCTACTATATCAGCGTCTACTTCTGCAATAATTTCATCTATCGCCGTCACAGATCCGTCAATGCACTCAATTTCAAAATCCGGAAATTTTTTGATGAGTGCGGTAGCAATAGAGAGGATGCCTAAATGCGGAAAACATCCTGTGTTCCCTCCGCCGCCGATGCCCGGATCAGTTGGCGCGTTAATCAGTTGAATTTTCACGATTAATCATCTCCTTAGGAATGACATGTCATATTTCTAATATATTGCACTATAGATTTACACAGATTTTGCCATCTTCCACAAAACCTCAAAAATCGAAGAAAATGATTTAGATACTGCCTTGCTTTCTATAATAATCCCGATTTGCTCCTCGCGATTTAAAGATACAATGCTCACTTTATCATCATATATATCCATCTCGGCAAAAAAGTTAAATAAATCTGCTGGCAAACATTTTACTTCTGGAACATTTGATAAACCAAAAGCAGTATATTTTTCTGGCACATAATTTTTCGCTTTTGGACTTAACGGAACTATAAAACGGCCAGTAAGCCCCAAATCTGACTTTTTTCGCCGATATTCATCCATCAATTCTTCTGGAATATATTCATGCAAAATATTTACATTGCTAAATCCCTTTAAATCTCCGCCGGCGGTTAAAGTATCATTAAACACTTGCTTTGCGCCCTCAAGCCCTTCAAAATACCGGATTGATGTATGCTCTTTAGCCTGGCGCATCAAACCTGTCAGTTCTGGAACTATGTCTGTAAATTTCAGCTCTGCTTTTTTAAGAACGCGCTGTTTTTTACGGATCAGCTCTATAAGACTGCGCGGATTAGCCGGAACAATCTGCTTTCTGTATTTGCCTTTGATAGTAAATGATACTGCGCCTTTTATTTCTAGGCTTTGAATCACGCTGTACAAATTTACCCGATGAATGCCGGTTTTTTTAGAAAGTTCCTGAATTGTCAAAGAGCCTGATTTCAATAATGCTAAATAGCATTTTGCTTCATTTTGAGTTAAGCCGATATTGGCTAATATATTTTGAAGCTTCATATTATAATATACAGCGTCAAATTTGTAAAATTTTATGCTATATTTTTATAATTTTGACGATTCTAATGTAAATTGAGCTAAATTTTAATTATCAATTTTTATAATATTACTACTACAATTTATAGCATATAGCCGCTATCTTGGCAAATGCAAGACAATATTATACAATGATGCTATGCCCAAACTCGGCGCCCATGTCTCAATTGCCGGAGGCGTTAACAAAGCTCCGGAAAGAGCTAAAAAACAAGGTTGCGAGGTAATGCAGATTTTTGTGCAGAACCCTCAAAGCTATAAAACTCCTGAAACCTCGCCTAAAACAGCGAGCGATTTTAAAGCCGCTCTTAAAAAATATCAAATCAAAGAAGCCTACGCTCATGCTCCTTATTTGGTTAATTTAGCTTCTTCTGACAATCGCATTCGCTACGGTTCTATTAGTTTGATTCAGCGGAATTTGAAGCGCGCATCTCTTTTAGGATGCAAATATTTGATGATGCATTTGGGAAGTTACGGAGAAAGCGATAAAAAACAAGGACTGGAGCGCACCATTAAATCATTAAATAAAATCTTAGCTGATTATCGCGGCAAATGCCAATTGCTGATTGAACTCTCCGCAGGGAGCGGCCATATTTTAGGATCGCGCTTTGAAGAAATTGCGCAGATTATTAAGGCTCTGCCTCAATTTAAAATAGGAGTTTGCTTGGATACCGCGCATATTTATGCCTCTGGGTATGATTTAAGAAATCGAAAAGTCATTGATCAGACTCTAAAAAAATTTGATCGCGCGATTGGCCTATCTAAATTAAAATTAGTCCATTTAAACGACAGCGCCGCGCCGTTTTCCAGCCGCAAAGATCGGCATGCGGACATTGGAGATGGACAAATCAAATTAAAAAATTTAGCGGCCGTGCTTAATCACCAGCTTTTAAAAAACATTAATTTTATTTTAGAAACTCCGGGCAGCGCTGAACGGCGGAAGAAAGACATTGAAGCGTTGAGGAAACTAATTAAATAAAAAATCCGATGTCGGCAAAATTCCGGAAAGTTTAATTCTGGTGCTCTATTCTTAAAATAGTTCGAACATTTTTTGCCGCCGAAGGCGGCAAAGATTCGCCTGCCTGATTGGTGCGGCTCGCCCGCAAGCGGGCTCGC
>JBBTVS010000053.1:0-3223 GCA_038078695.1 Patescibacteria group bacterium | reverse complement strand
ATTGGCGGAGAGGGTGGGATTTGAACCCACGAGCGCCGGTGAGGCGCTAGCGGTTTTCGGGACCGCCCCATTCAGCCGCTCTGGCACCTCTCCTTAATCTTCATCAATAAACATAAACCATTGCGGATTATTTATCAACCCTAATTACTCCCTCAAAAAACTCGCCATTGTTTAAATAAATCAATTCATTTTTATCCTTCATATATAAAGACATTCTGTAATAATATTCTCCCGGCGCCAGTCCTTTAGGCTTTAGGGTGAATTTAAAAATTGACGCATCGCCCGGGGCGATTTCTGCTTTATTGGGCTCTAATGAATAAGAAGCGATCTCTCTGTCTATCCAGTCTGCGGAATCATAAAACAGGCTGGCGCCGTCCTTTGACAAAAATTTTAACCCAGCTTTTCTTCTAACCCAAGGCTTGGCGCCTGTGTTTTTAATCTCAACTGTAACTGACGTTGCACCCCAGCTATTTTTTACCGCCGGCGGCAGATTATGGGAAATTATCTCTGCCTTATATATAGGATCAATTATCTTTGCTTTAATTTGATAAAATCCGCCGGGAATGTACTTGCCTTCTTTAGCATATAATTTAAAAGTTAGATCAGTTTCGCCGGCTGGCTTTGATAAAACAATCGGCAGATCAAAAGTATAATTTCCGCCAGCTAAAACTATGTCTTGATTTAAAATCTGATGCCCGGTCTGCTCTAATTTTAAATAAATATTTTGCAAAGACCAATTCTCGCCGTTTTTATTTTTAAAAACGATCTTGGCATGATAAGATTTGCCTGCTATTATCGCGGACGGCACATCAGCAGAAATCCACAAAGCTTTATAATCAATCTTTTGCCCTGTCTTGACTGCGTCCTGACTCACTGAATCGCGCTCATAATCCGAGGCGGATAAAGCATCGCCTATTTTATGCAAAGACAAAACATCATCGCTAACCTCTTTTATGTGCGAGAGTTTAGCTTCGCCAAATAAACTAATAAAATCAACCACAGAAGCTATTGGCCGCAACATCTCTTGAGAAATTAAGTATATTTGACCTTGAGCTGATTTAACAAACTTGCCGTCTTTAATTTTCTTCGGATTACCCAAATATAATTTATCAATCTCTTGCTTGGAAACTGTCATCGGCTGAACATTTGGATAATTTAAATCAACAATATTGGAATGCACTGAATGCTTGAACCCATTTTGCGCCCAGTATAAATGATTGGCTTCGGCATCTAACAGTAGAGTTCCTTGCGGATAAATAGAGCTGGGAGTTATCGGCACCGCGTTTTTGTAAGCGGCTATCTCCTGCGAGATTACGGTTTCCACTTCCTCCGGATTAAAACCTAAAGCTCGAAAAGTCTCTTGATCCTGAATCTTGCGCTTGCGGCCGTCAACTAAAAGATATGTGTCTTTTTTTTCGTCTTGAACTAACGAATAATTGGCAAATTTAATCTGAAAACCATCTTCGTATTCGTCTAAAACAGCGGCTGAAACAGTAATGGCGTCATCTGGCGAATGGGAAGACAAATATGCGGCATCTGTTGCATAGCGCCGCTTTACGCTTCCGTCTATAAGCCAATATCCGCCTTTTTCGTCCTTTAGCACTGTGCCGTCAGGATAAAGCAAACTGCCCCAGAATTGATCCCAGAGCTTGGCAAACAGATAATTGCCTCCAACGCCATTGTCTCCTCCTTGATACGGAGTGTAAGTGTAAAGATTAGCAGTGGCTTGATTTTCCGGAATGATAGTATAGTCGTCGTTTGTGGTAAAAGCCCGCCCTTTAGCGCGGATATACGAAACCGTGCCGGCTTTTCTAATGTAATCGTTTTGAACGCTTGCCACAGCGTCAACCTGATTGGCAAATCCGCGATATTTATCATTGCCAGAGCCTTTGCATGAATCGCACACGGAAAAACCGCATGCCCAATCCAATGCTTTTTGCAGTTTTTGCGAATTTTTTAAAAAACTGCATCCGCGAATCAAGCACTGCTCTTGATCAAGTTTGGTTAAAATAAATTTAGGGCTGATAATGTGCTGCTGGGCCGCTTGATAAATAATCTCCGCGGCTGTCTTTTGCGTACCGCTGGCATCAAAAATTAAATCTTTAAGAACGCTGTTATGCTTATTTAAAAACGCCTGAATCGCGTTCTGCGACATTGAATTTTTGTCCTTGAGCTCAAAGTCTGTGATGATGTTTGCGGGATCAAAATTAAAGGCGTTGACCAAGCTAAAAGGCGTCAAAATCACTATCCAAATACTAATTACTGTTATAAAAAATAATCTTTTCATCTAAACTTCTGCTTCTTGCGACTTCTTATTTGACAAGAAGAAGAAGAAGTGGTAAGTTAGGGGGCTTTATAGCTATAGCTGTAAAGCAAGGAGGTGAAAATAATGTTTGAAAAAAGCAAGGAAATGCTCAAGGGGCTGAAACCAGAAGCTGTTAGTGCGCCTTTGGCGCAACTTCTCGAGCAAATGATGAAGGAAATTGAAGAAATTAAGGTTGAGGTTGAGGTCGTTCCTGTTATCCTGCCGCCTCTTAATGTCAGAGACTTAAAGGAGCTAGACAATATCCTAAAAAAAATAAAGGAAGTCTAGTTCCCCACCCCCGCCTTTCACAGCATTCTTAGAAGTGGAAGAAAGGCGGGCGGTTTTTTTGTTGAAAAACTTCTCTACCTCTTCAGGCCGAATTAAGCGGACATCATCAGCCGCCACAGAAAGCCCAAAAGACTGACCTTTTGGAATGCCGACATACTGCACGGTTTTTCCAAATGCTCTTTTTTGTGGACTGACTTTATTCATTAATAAAAAAAGACTGTCGTCCCGTTCTTGCGAACGAGAAGACAGTGGGATTAACTAAAATAGTTATAGCAAACTTAAAAAACTTGTCAAGCTGTATCTGCTTAACTAAATTTTTGCTATTTAATCGTATTACAAGTCGTCTCATTTAAACTTCTCTTCTTGCGACTTCTTGATTTGACAAGAAGAAAAAGAAGAATTTGAAATGTTTTCAATTCTACCCCTTCAACCCAAGCACATCCAACACAAACTCTTTACGCACGCCGCCGATTAAATACATCATTCCCCCGTAAAAACCGACTGCCAATGGTATGGTTAAAAAAATCGTCAAATGACGAAATGGGTAAAGCGCGCCTGCCATTATTATAGCAGATATTGTTGATTTGATAAAAACGCCCATTTGCGGAAAAAACCTGGTTTTCTGATAAA
>JBBTVS010000052.1:5684-7273 GCA_038078695.1 Patescibacteria group bacterium | reverse complement strand
TAATTATATGATGGGAAATTTTTTTAACAATCCAATCTGGTTTGGTCTTAACGGAATCTATATGATGATTTTTATGATTCTATTTTGGGGGCTTATCGTCTGGGGCGTTGTTGTTTTTATTCGCTGGCTTAATAATCAAACTAAAAGTAGCGATAAAAATAATTCCGCTTTAGACATTCTTAAAGAACGTTATGCTAAAGGCGAGATTGATAAAAAAGAGTTTGAAGTAAAAAAGAAAGATTTAATCAATTGAACTAATAGCGAACGTCAATCAAATATGAAAAATAAAACAATCATTATTTCGGTTATTTTTTGCGTAATTTTAGCGACTATTTTAATTGGGGCTAGTGCAATATTAAGCAGAAAGACAATAATTACAGACAAAAATAACTCAAATGAAGTAAAAGAATTTAGAATAGATGCTTTCAGATTTAGTTACAATCCAAACAACATTAAAGTTAAAAAAGGGGATAAAGTAAAAATTATAATTAATAATACAGATACAACGCACGGGATTAGAATCCCAGAGTTGGATATAGCAGATAACAATGTTTTAGAATTTATTGCTGAAAAAAGCGGTCAGTTCACTTGGTTTTGCAATAATTTTTGCGGCGAGGGTCACCCTCAAATGCAGGGCACTTTAATAGTAGAATAATTATGATAAAAACAATTTTAAAAATTTCAGGAATGCGTGGTGTCAATTTTACGAAAGCGCTTGACATTTTTTTTGGATCTGCTTATATACCTATACCTATGGTTGGGGTATAAATAAATAAAAAACTTATGCAAAAAACAATCTTAAAAATTTCTGGCATGCATTGCGCTTCTTGCGAAAAACTTATAGAAATGGAATTAAGCGGCGTGAACGGAGTAAAATCCGCTAAAATTGATTCGGCTTTAGGTCAAGGCGAAGTATTAGCGGAGAAAAAAGTTTCCGATGCTTTGCTTTTGGAAGCTGTTAAAACAGCTGGTTATCAGGCGGAAATTATGAGGCGGGAGCAGACCGAGACTGACGAAGAATCTTTAATCCCAATTTTAGAAAAAAAAACAGTTGATAGCGGCGCGCCTTTGAAAATTCGGCTTGAATCCTCGACTGAAGCAGAGGGCAATTTTGGCAGTATTGATAATCAGCCTAATTTCCAGGGAAAAGTTAAACATCAACGCAAAGGAGAAATTGAAGTTCCCCGGGGTCAAAAAAATATAGAGCAATTAGCCGACAATCTTTTGCGCTCGGACAACATCGGCCAAATTTTCCGTTTGCTTGGCTCTTCAGTACAAGATATTCCGCATTTAATTACGCCGGCTCCGGCAGTTTCTGTCGTTGCGCCTGTTTTGTCAGTCCCTAAAAAAGAAGAGCAGGTACAATTAAGCATAGAAGGCATGCATTGTTCTTCCTGCGCCGGCCTGATAGAAAAGGGTTTGCGAAAAGCGCCGGGAGTTTTAAGCGCCAATGTCAATTTTGCTTCAGCCAGAGCGCGAGTGGTTTTTGACAACTCGCTTACTAATGTAGGCAATTTATTGAATGTTGTTAAAAAAACCGGCTATCGGGCTGAACTCTATAAATCCGATAATCCGGAAGCGGAAAAAAA
>JBBTVS010000052.1:0-5584 GCA_038078695.1 Patescibacteria group bacterium | reverse complement strand
GCGGCTTTTCTTATCACATTTGTGCTTTTAGGCAAGTGGCTTGAAGCTAAAGCCAAGGGCAAAACATCCGAAGCTATTAAAAAATTGATAGGTCTTCAGGCAAAAACCGCCCGCATTTTGCGCAATGGCGCATATCAAGATATTCCGATTGAACAAGTAGCGGCTGGAGACATAGTTTTAGTTAGGCCCGGAGAAAAGATTCCAGTGGATGGAGAGATTATTAAGGGCAATTCTTCGGTGGACGAATCAATGTTGACCGGAGAAAGCATTCCGGTGGAAAAAAATATCGGCGACACGGTAATAGGCGCCACTATCAATAAGCACGGCAGTTTTGAATTCAAAGCTACCAAGGTTGGCAAAGACACGGTTTTAGCTCAAATTATCCGCTTTATTGAAGACGCTCAAAGTTCCAAAGCGCCTATTCAAGCATTCGCGGACAAAATTTCCAGCCGTTTTGTGCCGATAGTCATCGGAATTGCCGTGTTAACTTTTATTGTATGGTTCTTTTTATTAGGAGCAAGTTTGGCCTTTGCTTTGATGGCTTTTACCTCGGTTTTAGTCATTGCTTGCCCTTGCGCTTTGGGACTGGCCACTCCTACGGCTATTATGGTTGGCACAGGCAAAGGAGCTGAACTCGGAATTTTAATCAAGGGCGGGGAGCCGCTGGAAGCCGCTTGCAAGATCAAAGCGGTTGTCTTTGACAAAACCGGCACTCTAACTTTAGGCAAGCCGCAAGTGACAGATATTATAGGAATTGGACTAACTAACGAGGACGAAGCGCTTGGAATAGCCGCTGGTTTAGAACAACTATCCGAGCATCCTTTAGCTGAAGCCATAGTGCAATACGCCAAAGAAGAATCAATAGCCATAAAACAAGCGAGCGGTTTTCGCGCTATTCCAGGACATGGCGTTGAAGCCGATATAGACGGTCAGAAGTATTATTTTGGCAACCGCAAACTTATGGCTGATGTTGTCGGATTAAATGTGGAAAGTATGGAGCGGAAAGTTCAACGATTAGAAGAACAGGGTAAAACAACGATGTTTTTATCAACAGACAAGGCAATCCTAGGCATCGTGGCAGTGGCTGATGTTATTAAAGAAAACGCGGCTGATACAATCAGAGCCTTACATAAACATGGCTTGAAAACCTTTATGATAACCGGCGACAATCGCCGAACCGCCGAAGCTATAGCCAAACAAGCAGGCATTAAAAATGTTTTAGCTGAAGTTTTGCCGCAGGATAAAGCCAATACCATTAAAAAATTGCAAGATAAGGGCTTAAAAGTGGCTATGGTGGGCGACGGCATCAACGACGCTCCGGCTTTAGCGCAGGCGGATTTGGGCGTGGCCATGGGTTCGGGCACTGATGTGGCCATGGAAACCGGCGGCGTTGTTATTATTAAAAGTGATTTAAGGAATGTTTTGACCGCCATTGATTTGAGCCAAGCGGCAATGTCTAAAATCAAGCAGAATATGTTTTTTGCTCTGTTTTATAATATTGTCGGCATTCCTATCGCGGCTCGCGCCTTGATTGGACTCGGGTTAGTTTTAAAACCGGAATTGGCCGGACTAGCCATGGCTTTAAGCTCGGTTTCAGTGGTGTCTAACTCTCTTTTATTGAAAAGATTTGAGGCTGGCAAGCGCAGTATTATTTCCTCTATCGCGCCGTTTATAATGGGCTTGCTGTTTATCGTCTTATTTCTTTTATTTGCTAAATTAAGCAGTAAATAATGATGCTAAAAGGCAAAAAGTCAAGTTTTTTTCTCAATTTCATGATGTGTTTCTTCCAAAAATTCCCGCAAGCTGATAGTCGCGGTTAGTTTCTGCCCAAACTTGCGCACAGTCAATTTTACATCTGGAGAAAATTGGCCAGAGCTTGGAGATTCTTTATCCCCAATTACAATAGTATAGGGTATTTTTTGTTCAGCCGCGGAGCGGATTTTATAGCCTACTGTTTCATTAGAATCGTCAATAGCGATGCGAAGAGCAGTAGAGCCGCCGAGCGCTTGTGCCATTTTTTGCGCCAATTTAATATGTCCGTTGCCGACCGGAATAATCATCACCTGCACAGGCGCCAGCCACAACGGAAAAGCGCCGGCATAATGTTCAATTAAAATGCCGATAAACCGTTCAAGAGAGCCATAAATTGTCCGATGGAGCATTACTGGCCTGCGCGGCTTGCCAGCCTTATTAATATATTCTAATTTAAAATTTTCCGGTTGAGCAAAGTCAAGCTGAACCGTGCCGCACTGCCATGTGCGGCCTATGGAGTCTTGAATATGCGAATCAATTTTAGGCCCGTAAAAAGCTCCGTCTCCGGGATTGATTTTAAAAGGCAGTTTAAGCTCGGTTAGCACTTTTTTTAAAGTCGCTTCTGCTTTATTCCAAATTTTAATATCGCCGATAAATTTTTTGGGGCGAGTTGAGAGTTCCAGATAATAATCAAAACCAAAGGCTTGATAAATGCGCCGGGTCAGTTTAATGACTCCTTTTAATTCATCTACTATCTGCTCTTGGGTGCAATAAATATGAGCATCATCTTGCGTAAATGTCCGAACCCGCATTAAACCGTGCAGGACCCCAGCTTTTTCGTGGCGGTGCACAAGCCCTAGTTCTGCAACGCGCAATGGCAGTTCGCGGTAAGAATGAGGCCGCTCTTTATACATTAAAAGCCCGCCCGGGCAGTTCATGGGCTTAATCGCGAATTTTTGCTCATCAATTTCCGTAAAATACATATTTTCCTTGTAGTTTTTCATATGGCCGGAAGTTTGCCATAGGCTTTCATTTAAAATGATCGGAGTTGAGATTTCAAAGTAGCCTTCTTTTTGATGTTCCAAGCGCCAAAATTTAATCAACTCTTCTTTAATGACTAAGCCTTTCTGATGCCAAAACGGAAAGCCCGCGCCTTCCTGGTGAAAACTAAATAAGTCTAATTGCGTTCCTAATTTGCGGTGATCTCTGCGTTCAGCTTCTTTTTGGATGCGCAGATAATCAGCCAGTTCTTTTTGACTGCCAAAGGCAACCCCATAGATTCTTGTCAGCATTTTATTTTTTTCATCCCCGCGCCAATAAGCTCCAGCTAACTTTGTCAATTTAAATCCAATTTGACGCAGTTCTCTCGTATTTTTGATATGCGGCCCTTTGCACAGATCAATAAAATTATCTACTTTATAAATAGAAATAATAAGTTTTGAGTTTTTAGCTGTGGCTTTTCGCTTTTCGCTTTTCGCTTTTAGTTCTGTTGAGCCATACTTTTCAATATCCTCAATCAAGTCCAATTTATATGGATCACACTTAAACAATTTTTTCGCCTGCGCGATTGTCATTTTTTCTCTAACAAAATTCAAATTTTGATTGATCAGCCGGCGCATTTCTTTCTCAATTTTGGGTAAATCATTCGGGGCTATTTGGCATTTGACATTTGGATTTGATTTGACATTTGAATTTTGACATTTGACATTAGTAAAATCCAAGTCATAATAAAACCCATTTTCAATCACAGGGCCAATGCCTAATTTAATTTCGCGTCCATACAAATTCTGAACGGCGCAAGCCATTATGTGCGCCAGCGAGTGGCGGATTGTTTCAATTTTTAGTTGTTTAGACATATAAATTTTACCGGCGATTATTTTAAGCGTTCGTGGTTTTTTTAGGCTGTCGTTCGCTTAGTTTGATGAGCAAAGTTACTATACCTGCTATAATGCCAATAACAATAAACATTAAACTTAAAGGATCCATAATTATTAATCCTTAGGCATAACGATTGTAGCAAACATATAGCATACAAACGCTATACTAAGGCCTGTTATAAATCTTAAATAATTAAAATGCTGTTCTGATAAGAATTCGCCGATTACTATGGCAATAATAATAGCTGTGCCAATTTCTCCCAGTTTATTAGCGATAAAATTTTTCCGATTTTGAGTAAAAAAGTTTGCGAGCATTTTTTGTTACTTTAACTGCTTTAGACAATCTTGTCAATTTAGATAGAGAAAGATTGACTTAAATACATCCATCTTTTTGTTCTGATACTTTTTTCGCCATATCATAACAATTGATTCGTTCTCCTGTCTCTATAGCCTTCCTAACCAAACACTGGAGCTTTAAATATTGACTATTGGTTAGTTTATATTGTTGAGCAAGAGAGAAAATTAAGTTATCTAATCTTATTTTTTCTATCATTTTATCATCTCTATCCAAAATAAGCTGTGCTTGATTATCCTCTGCGCCGATTTCTGAAAAGTCTATATCAGAAAAATTACCGACCATTTTTTCAATACTGTATCTCTCCATCAAATCCGCCCATTTTGCTATAATCGCTTCTCCATTTTTGTCTTTCATTTTTAGATTTACAAATGGTGTCTCTTTATGATCAAAAAATAAACAGACCTTGCCCCTTTTATCTTGGATAATGTAACTATCAGCCTGCACATTGCATGTTGGTAAATCATTCTTTGACTTAAATTCAGCTAACTTTTTATAAATGTCATTATGGGGATACGCAAAGCTCACCTCTTTCTGATTTTCTATCCATATCTCATAAGGCGCTTCTCTTTGATCTAACATAAAAATCACTGATGGACATTTTTTAACAATCTCTTCAATACCGAAATTTTTAAAATGGCACGCCTCCTCTTTTCTAAAAAGTGGAGGCAAGATAGAAGCTAATTTTTCCCAAAATCGTTGTCTAAAATCAACAATTATTTTTTCTTTTTGTTCTTTTAGTAAGTGCCGATTCCAACTTTCTTTTAGATTCATACGATATTGCTACTTAATATTTATTTTCCCTCCCCTAAAATCCACCCCAACCTTGCCTCCCTCTTTCACCCGGCCCTCAATAATCTCCAAAGAAAGCCGATCTAAAATTTCGCGGTGGTGAAGTTAAAGTAAAATGAGTGGTCGTGGCTGTAATAGTATTGGTTTGAGCGTTGACTTGGCTGTCGGAAAGCGCTGTCCACTTTTTTGCTGTTTCATTAAAATAGTAAATCTTTAAAGTGTTTTCTTGATATTGTTTGATGTCTTGCTCCCTGTATTGAAATAGGATAGTTAATTGATTTTTTAAGCAAATTTTGTTTATTTTAAGCCAAATCTATTTTTTGAAAGTGGCGTGGGTACAAGTCAGGAAGAATTTTGAGATGTTGTGTTTATGCATATTTTTAAAAACAAAAAGCGCCATTAAAAATAGCGCTTTCATAAAAAATTATGGCTTTGTTGAATAATTATTAGGCTTATTTTAAAGCAAAATTTGACCATCTTATGTAAAAAAATATCAAATTATCTAATTCAGACATTAATTTTTTGGCTCAATTTAGCGGTTTAATTATTCAACAAAGCCCTTTTAAACTGTTATCATCTGCACCTTGTTCGCTTTTGTTAAATTCAAAACCCCTTTGCGCCTTTTAGCAAAGTCATCTTTATAAAGTCGATACATCTTTCTTTCTAACAACTCATTTTCTTTTTCCCAATTTTTAATTTTTTTATCTTTCTTGTTCTTCATAAAGAAAGCAGACTATTACTTTCTAATAATTATAAAGTCTTTTGACCAAAACTAGTGATTGTATTGCCTGGAGGCGCAATTTTAACT
>JBBTVS010000051.1:0-2047 GCA_038078695.1 Patescibacteria group bacterium | reverse complement strand
TGTTTCCGGCACCGGGCAGACAACAGTCTCCAATCAGATGGATATTACGCCAAAGGCCTCTGGTGATGTAATTTATGTCGGCGTAAAAAATGGCCAAGAAGTAAAAGCAGGCGCGCTTATTGCTCAAATTGACAGCCGCGATGCGGAAAAAACAATCCGCGATGCGGAAATTGCGCTTGAAACCGCCAAGCTTGAATTAGAAAAATTATTAAACCCGCCTGATGAGTTAGATATGCTTCAAGCTGAAAGCGCCGTTGCGGCCGCAAAGAAAAATTTAGAAAAACTTATAACTCCGAGCGCATCTACTCTCGCTCAAGCTGAAAATTCGCTGATTTCTGCAAAAGACAGCCTTACAAAACTAAAGTTTACTCAAGAAACTAATTATCAAAATACTTTAGACGCAAAACAAAAAGCTGAAGACAATCTAAAAAAGGGCTATGAGGACAGTTTTAATGCGATAGCTAATGCATTCTTAGATTTGCCGACAATTATCACAGAACTTAAAGATATCTTGTATAGCGAAGAAATAGCAGAAAGCGAATCATCTGTTTACAGATATTCAGATAATTTAACGGCATTAATAAATACCGTTGTTTATGACGACAGATATGAATTAGAAAAATTTATAAATAGCGCCGAAAGCAATTACAAAACAGCCAGAGCAAGGTATGATGAAAACCTTGCAAACTATAAACAAACTAGCCGTTATTCTGATAAAGATGCGATTGAGATGTTATTAAAAGAGACGACAGAAACTGTTAGAGCAATGGCAGAAACAGTAAAAAACGAAACTAGTATGTTAGACTATTGGGTTGATTATTGTTCCCGAAAAGACATGCGCGTTTTTAGTAAAGTAACTGAATATCAATCAGATATAAAATCTTATACTTCAAAAACCAGCAGCCATTTATCAAGCCTGTTGTCTCAAGAAAGATCTCTTGAAGACGACAAGGAGGCCATTTTAAATGCTGAAAAAAACATAAAAGAGTTAGAACAAAATCAGCCGCTTGATTTAGCCGCGGCTGAAAGAACGGTGCAGGAAAAAAAAGATGCTTTAGTTAAATTAAAAAATCCCGAGCCTTATGACATTGACGCCGCAGAAATAGCTGTCAAGGAAAAAAAATTAGCTTTGCAAGACCTTAAAAATGGCGCTGATGAACTTGATATAAGGGCAAAGAAAATTACGGTTCAGCAAAAACAAGATGCCTTAACTGCGACTCAGCAAAATTTAGCAGATTATTATATCCGCGCTCCTTTTAACGGAATAATCGCGAGTGTAAATATTAAAAAAGGAGATTCAGTTTCTTCCAGCGCTATCGCCACTCTTATCACTAAACAAAAAATAGCCGAAATTACTCTTAATGAAATTGACATTACAAAAGTTAAATCAGGGCAAAAGGCAAATATCACTTTTGACGCAGTTCCAGACTTAAATATTACCGGACAAGTGGCAGAGGTGGATACTTTGGGCACTACCACGCAAGGTGTAGTGAATTATGGCGTAAAAATTGCTTTTGACGCGCAAGACGAGCGGATTAAACCGGGCATGAGCCTATCTGTTTCAATTATTATTGATGCTAAAACAGATACTTTGCTTGTGCCAAATTCGGCTGTAAAAGGGCAGGGCAATGCATCTTATGTTGAAGTATTGAGTACTGGTCAAACAGAGCCAACAGAGCCAAATTCAGCAGAAGCGAAAATTTTAGGCGACAACATCAACTCTTTGCCGCGCCGCCAGCCGGTTACCATCGGTTTGTCTAACGATACTATGACTGAAATTATCAGCGGCCTGAATGAAGGCAACCAAGTGGTGACGCAGACGACTACTTCTACTTCCGCTCAAAACCAATCACAGCAAAATAGCGGATTTAATCCGGGAATGATGAGGATGATACGGTGAAAATTGAAAATTATATCTTTATGATTGCTTGTAAAAATATCACCAAAGTTTATAAAAGCGGCGCCGGAGAAGCTAAAGTGCTTAAAGGCTTGACTTTTGAAATTGCTGACGGCGAGTTTGTCGCCATAATGGGTCCTTCCGGTTCTG
>JBBTVS010000050.1:0-1971 GCA_038078695.1 Patescibacteria group bacterium | reverse complement strand
GAACTCGCGGCCTCCTGCTCCCAAAGCAGGCGCGCTACCAACTGCGCCAATCCCCGATTGTTAATCTTTACTCGCGGCCTTCCCGACGCTCCGTCGGGACGCGCTACCAACTGCGCCAATCCCCGCTAAATTTAAAATCTATGCTCTTGCGCGCCATAGTGTTCTATGGCTTTAGCAGCTATTTTTGATGCCAAAGTACCGCACTGTTTTAAACTCTGACCATCAATCAAAGCGGAAACAAAACCAGCCCTATAAGCATCGCCTGCGCCAGTTGGATCAATAAATTTAGCTGGTTTGACTGATTTGATTTTAATAACGCCAGTGCTTGTATAAATGCGCGAACCTTGCTTGCCCAAAGTAATGACTAAAATTTCTGCCTTCTTTAAAATATTTTTAATAGATAAAGCAGTCTTTTGTCTAATTAAACTAATCTCATAATCATTGCCGATTAAAATTTTAGCCCCGTCCATGCACTGACGCAGTTCTTGGCCAGAAAACATAGGTATCTGCTGACCAGGATCAAAAACATAAGGAAGTTCCTTTTTTTGATAAACAACAATGCGGTTTATCATTGATTCTTTAGCTTCAGGGCTTGCGATTGCTACTTCCGCTTCTTTAGGAATTTTATTAGAAATAGACGCATCAGCTAAGGCGCCCGGATAAAAGGCGGAAATCTGGTTATCGTCTAAATCTGTAATAATATTTACAAAAGCGGTCTTTGCATCAGCAATAATTTCAATCAAAGAATCGTCAATGTCATTTATTCGCAGGTGATTCCTGTATTGCTCAAAATCTTCTCCTGCCGCTGAAACAATTAAAGGATTTTGATTAAGTAATTTTAAATTATAAGCAATATTTCCGGCCGTGCCGCCAAACCGCTCTTCTACTGTCTCTACTTCAAACGACAAGTTCAGCATATGAATCTTGTCCGGCATAATATGATCCCGAAAGCGGCCTGGGAAATTCATAATTCTGTCATAGGCTAGAGAGCCGGAAACGAGAATTGTTTTAGACATACATATCAAAATGCAAAAAATAAATCCCTCCTGAACGTTTGGGAAGGATTTATTGTGGCTTTAAAACCGCATTAATCTGCTTCATTAATCTTGATTTTCTTCGCGAAGCATTATTTTTTTTAATAATTCGTTTTTGCGCGGCCTTATCTATCAATTTTTGAAGTCTGGAAGATAGCTCTTGCAATTTGGTTTTATCATTAAGAGTTACAGCTTTTCTGATATCCCGAATAAACTCTTTTAGTTCTTTTCTGACCTTTTGATTGCGCTCGGTTCTTTTTTTAGTTTGTCTTAAATGTTTAATAGCTGCTTGTTTAATAGGCATCTGTCGTCAATTTCTAATTTCTAATTTCTAATTTCTAATCCCGAAAAATCAGGATTGAAAATTCAAAATTGAAAATTGAAAATTATTTACTCTGTACTCAATTGTGGCGATGACCTACTTTGCCCAGACTTTTGGGTCGGGGTATCATCAGCGCTGATGAGCTTAACGACTCTGTTCGGAATGGTAAGAGGTGTTTCCTCATCGCTAGTATCACCACAACTCAATACAGAGTAAAATTCGCTAAATTCGCGTGTTTATTATAATCTAAAATTCTTGCGATATGTATAGTATCTATGAATTATTAGTACTCCTCAGCTTAATCCTTTGCAGGACTTACACTTAGAGCCTATGTACCCGATGGTCTTTCGGGATTCTAAAAGATCTTATCTTGGAGACAGCTTCGCGCTTAGATGCTTTCAGCGCTTATCTTAACTGGACGATAGCTACCCAGCCATGCTCCTGGTGGAACAACTGGTACACCAGAGGTCCATCCTTCCCGGTCCTCTCGTACTAGGGAAGGGACTCCTCAAATCTTAATACGCCCACAGCAGATAGGAGACCGACCTGTCTTACGACGGTCTGAACCCAGCTCGCGTGCCGCTTTAATTGGCGAACAGCCAAACCCTTGGGACC
>JBBTVS010000049.1:0-1785 GCA_038078695.1 Patescibacteria group bacterium | reverse complement strand
AAATGAGATCCATTTCTAACGCAAAATGAGCCCGAATTAGGCCCATTGTGCGATAATGTGTGAATCATTATCATTGAGGTATATGACTATCGCAATGAACGACTCACACATAGTTAGTATCGCACAAATTCAAGCATTTTTAAAGGTTGACCAAGCTATTAAATTTAAATCAGTTTCCAAAAAAGAAAAATATGAATGGATTAACGATGTTTTAAATAAATTCGGGTATTTCGGTCTAAGAAAAAAAGAGAAGAGCATTGTCGGGGGCTACATTGTTAAAATGACTGGCTTGTCCCAATCCCAGACAAGCCGGATAATCTGTAGAAAAAGAAAGTTTGGCAAGGTATTTTTAAACTCAACCAATAGGCATCGCTTCCCAAGAAAGTACGCCCCAGGCGACATTGCCTTGCTGATTAAAACAGACAATGCCCATGAGAGATTATCAGGTCAAGCCACTAAAACGATATTACAGAGAGAACGAACAGTGTTTGGCAAAGCAGAATACAGCAATGTCAGCCAAATATCTGTTGCCCACATTTACAATTTAAGAGCGACCAGGCAATACCAATCCCATTGCCTAACAATTAAGAATACCCAGAGCAGACAAATCCCTATCGGCGAGAGAAGAAAGCCAGAGCCCTATGGCCAGCCGGGCTTTCTGCGAGTGGATTCGGTCCATCAGGGAGATTGCGGCAAACAAAAGGGCGTGTATCATATCAATATCACTGACGAAACAACGCAATGGGAAATAGTCGGGGCAGTGGAAAAAATATCCGAGTATTGCCTTGAATCATTGCTGAGCGATTTAATTGAGCAGTTTCCTTTCCGAATAATCAATTTTCATTCAGACAACGGCTCGGAATTTATTAACAAGATAGTGGCTAAATTATTGAACAAACTGCTCATACAGCAAACCAAGTCCCGAGCCAGGCATTGTAATGACAATGCTTTGGCTGAATGCAAGAATGGAGCCATTGTCAGGAAACATATGGGCTATGTCCATATACCACAGCAATTTGCTCCGGCAATTAACCAGTTTTACAAACAATACTTCAATGTTTATCTGAATTACCATCGGCCTTGCGGCTTTGCGACAATAATTAAAGATAAAAAAGGTAAAGAGAAAAAAATTTACAAGTTAGAGGATTACCAAATACCTTACGACAAATTAAAGTCATTAGAAAATGCAGAGCAATACTTAAAAGATAATATTACCTTTAAACAGCTGGATATTATCGCCTTTCAGATGAGCGACAATGATTTTGCCGAGAAAATGCAAAAAGCCAAAGAAGAATTATTTAAAAACTTCAAACGCGCGCCTCAAGAGATGATGGAATTCACAACCTTCATCTTAAAAGTTTCAAAAAACACAGGGAATCAAATTTTAGAAGTCAGTCCCTTAAAAATTGCTTCATAAAATCCCCTCCAAGGCCTCTTAAAATTAAAAGTTGATATTTGATGCCTTTTATGAAAATTTAAAATTTGCAAGTTTAAAACTTTAAATATTTACTTCAAAAAATGATGGAATTCACAACCTTCATTTCACACGCATATGTTGATTAGAAAATACTTAGTCCGCCAATTTTCAGATTTTAATTTTTGGTCTGCGGCGGCTCTGCTGCCGCTAAAAAACAAATTTTCAAAATTCTAAATTTTCAATAATTTTCCTCAAAATATTTTCGCACTAATTTTAATATACTCGACCAATTCAGAAATGTCAAATTTTTAGAGTAAATTTTTAGTCCCGAATTTTTCGGGACAGGGGAACAAATTTTTAATTTTTCT
>JBBTVS010000048.1:4715-6053 GCA_038078695.1 Patescibacteria group bacterium | reverse complement strand
GGATCCTTACAAAGATACTGCCGGTCCTGCCATCAATCCAATGATTAAAATTATTAATGTCGTGGCTTTGCTGATGGTCGGGATTTTGATTAGATTATGGGCATAGTTTAGTTTTAAATCATTGGTTGATTTTGACAGCAAGATGTTGTTAGTTTAAAATTAAATATAGATGAGAAAAATTAAAATTTTGATGTTTGGATGGGAACTGCCGCCGTTTAACGCTGGAGGATTAGGGGTCGCGTGCGAAGGTTTAATTAAAGCATTGGTTAAAAAGGTAAATATCATTTTTGTTCTTCCTAAAAAGATTCCCTGCCCAAATCTCGCTTGTCAGACAATTTTTGCCGAAGAAGAAGAAGAGATAGGTTCTGCCGCATCCCAGACTCTTTTATTTTCCCCTTATTTTAGTCTGCGTTCTGTTGCCGGAGATCAAACAAAAAAGAGTCATCAAAGTTATTTTGATGGTCTGCTCGCCCAAGTAGAAAGATACGCCAAAGCCGCGGCTAAAATCGCGCTGTCATATAATTTTGATTTAATTCACGCCCATGACTGGCTTACATATCCTGCCGCATGCGAGGCAAAAAGAATTTCAAGGAAACCGCTTATTGCGCACGTCCATGCCACTGAATTTGACAGAGCAGGCGGTTTTATAAGCCCTCAAATTTACGAGATAGAGCGCCAAGGATTAGAGGCCGCGGATTTGATTATCACAGTAAGCAATTTTACCAAGCAGAAAATTATTAATCATTATTATATCAATCCGCAGAAGATTAAAGTTATCCATAACGCGATTTCAGCCGATGCCGCAGCTTCTGATCTTCCGTTAAGAGAGCATATCGGTTTAAATCAGAAGAATAAAATAGTGCTTTTTGTTGGCCGGCTAACTGTGCAAAAAGGGCCTGATTATTTTTTATTAGCGGCAAAAAGAGTCTTGGAGCATAATCCGGATGTTTTTTTTGTTATTGTTGGCGCTGGTGAGATGGAAGCGCAGGTTATTAATCAAGCGGCTCAACTTGGCATAGCAGATAAGGTTGTTTTTACTGGTTTTTTGCGCGGCTATGATTTAGAACGGATTTTCCGCGCCGCGGATTTATTTGTCCTTTCCTCTATTTCCGAACCATTCGGCTTAACTGCTCTGGAATCGTTATGCAACGGCACTCCGGTTTTAATTTCCAAACAGTCAGGCGCGGCAGAAGCGCTACAGCACTGCCTAAAAGTTGATTTTTGGGACACAAATCAAATGGCTGATAAGATTTTGGCGGTTTTGGAGCATAATGTTCTGCAGAAATCTTTAAGCGAGAACGGTTTTCGCGAAGTCAAGAAATTCACATGGGATGACGC
>JBBTVS010000048.1:0-4615 GCA_038078695.1 Patescibacteria group bacterium | reverse complement strand
TATGCCAGCAGTCTGTCTATATTTACAAGCCCATCAGCCATACAGATTAAGGCGTTTTTCTATTTTTGACATAGGAAACAGTCATTATTATTTTGACGATGAAAGAAATTTTGGCTTTTTAGAGAGGATTGTCCGCAAATGCTATCTGCCTGCCAATTTAGCTTTGCTCGGTTTGATTAAAAAACATCAGGGCAGATTTAAAGCAGCTTTCAGCATAACCGGAGTTTTATTAGAGCAGTTGGAGCGTTCTTTCCCTGATGTTATTCAAAGTTTTAAAGATATGGCCGCTACCGGTTGCGTGGAGTTTTTGTCTGAAACATATTACCATTCGTTATCATCGCTTTCATCTAAGGATGAATTTGTGAGCCAGATACAAATGCATAGGCAAAAAATTAAAAAGCTTTTTGGCCGTGTGCCGCGCGTTTTTAGGAATACGGAGCTTATTTTTAGCAATAAGATAGCGGAAACAGCCGCGGAATTGGGCTGCGGCGCCGTTTTGGCAGAGGGCGCGGATTTTATTTTAGACTGGCGCTCGCCTAATTTTGTCTATCAAACTAATGGAGGTAATAAAATAAAACTTCTTCTGCGAAATTATAAGTTAAGCGATGACATTGCTTTTCGCTTTGGAACGCGCGAATGGAGCGAGTGGCCTCTTACCGCCCCTAAATTTGCTTCTTGGGTTCATAAAAGTAGAGGGGATGTTATCAATTTATTTATGGATTATGAAACTTTTGGCGAGCATCAGTGGAATGAGACAGGCATTTTTCATTTTTTAGAAGCTTTGCCAGGCGAGATTTTGCAATATCAAAATAATCATTTTCAAACTCCTGGGGATGTGATAAAATTATATCCGGCAGTAGGAGAATTAGATTTTAGCCGTGTTGTAACTTGGGCAGACACGGAAAGAGACGCAAGCGCATGGCTTGGAAACGAAATGCAGAAATCGGCATTTGAAAACCTTTATTCTTTAGAAGAGGCTGTTCTTACATCCGGCGACCCGGAGTTGATTGGCGATTGGCGCAAGCTTCAGACCTCTGACCATTTTTATTATATGTGCACCAAATGGTTCGCCGACGGCGATGTGCATAAATATTTTAACCCGTATGAATCGCCTTATGACGCTTTTATTATTTTTATGAATATTTTAAAGGATTTAAGAATAAGAACCAAAGGTCGAATATAGTAAAACTATTAAAATTAAAATTGTTCAAATGATCAAAATAATTAAAAAAAATAACAGGCCTGGAATTACAGCCCAAGGAGAAAAGCGCTTCTGGCTACGCACGGGCCAAATTTTAGCAAATTTAGCCGAATTGGCTGAAGCGCTGGAACAGATGGATGAGAATGCGTTTTGCCATCATGTAAATCCCGAACGCAATGATTTTAGCATTTGGATAACCGATGTCTTGGGACAAGCTAAATTAGGCGCGGCAGTCAGAAAAATCAAGTCAGCCAAAACAATGGCTAAACAAATCAGAAATTATATTTAGACGCGGTCATGCGCAATCAATCAAAAAAAATAAAGGAGGGCATTGCTCCTAAAGCAGACCTTCTTTTTGAGGTTTCATGGGAAGCCGGCAATAAAGTCGGCGGCATTTACGCAGTTTTAGCCTCAAAAGTTAAAGAAATGATCAGTTATTATAATTCTGATTATTATTTGGTTGGGCCTTATTTGCAGGACAAATTAAAAGGCGAATTTCAAGAACAGACGCCGCCAGCATTGTTTAAAGAGCTGTTTTTATCTTTGGAAAAAGAAAGAGGCATACGGTGCCATTTTGGCCGTTGGCTTATTCCAAATGAGCCTTTTTTGATTTTAGTGGATTTTCAAGATATCTGGAAAGAGGTTAATCAAATTAAAGCAAGATTATGGGAGGATTATCAAATTGATTCTTTAAATGCCGGCCCTGATTTTAATGAGCCAGTGGTATGGGCGCAGGCTGCGGCCGAGCTTTTACAAAAAATATGTTTATCCGTTAAGAAGAAAAAGATAGCCGTCCAATTTCACGAATGGCTTTCCGCCGCCAGTCTGCTTTATTTAAAAAAGACCGCTACGCCCATAGCCTCTATTTTTACAACTCATGCAACTACATTAGGACGGACGCTTGCCTATCACAGCATCAATTTTTATTCAGGCATTGATTCTTTAAAAGCGGAGGAAGAGGCTGTAAAATACAACATCAAAGCTAAGCATCAATTAGAAAAAGCTGCCGCATGCGCAAGCGATGTTTTTACCACCGTAAGCGAAATTACAGGTTTGGAAGCGCAACATTTTTTGAGCCGGAAGCCTGATGTTATATTGCCTAACGGTTTGGGCGCTGATTCGCTTTTAAGCTTTGAGGAGCTTACAATCCAGCATCGTCGCCAGCGGGAGCATTTAAGAGAATTTTTGCTTTTCTATTTTTTTTCCTATTATACTTTTGATTTGGAAAATACATTGTTCTATTTTATTTCCGGCAGATACGAGTGGCGCGCGAAAGGCATAGACATATTTATTCAAGCGCTGGCTGAACTTAATCGGCGGCTTATCAAAGAGAAAAGTAAAAAAACCGTAGTCACTTTTCTTTGGATCCCGGCGGCTGTTAGAAATGTTAAAGCAGAGATTTTAGAAAATAGGGAGTTTTTTCAAGAAATTAAAGATTCGTTAGAAGAAGTTTCTTGGGAGACAAAAGAAAAGATTCTTTATACTTTAAGCGAAGGTAAGAAGATAAGCGAGCACAATTTATTCAGCGATGATTTTCTTTTTGACATAAAGAAGAAGCTGTTGAAGGCGCATAGGCAGGGACAGCCGCCTTTATGCACGCACGATTTAACTGACGAGGCGAATGATTTGATTTTAAAATCATTAAAAGAGTTTGGATTGCAAAATAGGAATACTGATAAGGTAAAGGTGGTTTTTTATCCCACATATTTAAATGGGCATGACGGTTTGTCAAATTTAAATTACCAGCAAAGCATACAAGCTTGCCATTTGGGGATTTTTCCTTCTTTTTATGAGCCATGGGGTTATACGCCTATGGAAGCGGCAGCTACAGGAGTGGCCGCTGTTACAACTGATCTGTCCGGGTTTGGCCGTTTTTGCCAAACATTGCGATTAGAGAATCAAAAACAGCCCGGAATTTTTGTCTTAAAAAGATTTAATCAAGACGATCATGCTGTTGTCCGATCTTTGGCTGATACAATGTTTGATTTTGCCGAATACACTCATCGCGAGAGAGTGGAGAATAAAATACAAGCCCGCAAAATAGCGGCGCTCTGCGATTGGCAGGCTTTAATTAAAAATTACATTACGGCGCATAATTTGGCGGTAGGACGGGTTTTAACAAGAGAAGAAAATTAAATTAGCCGCCTTCGTCTAGAGGCCCAGGACATTAGGTTCTCAGCCTAGTAACACGGGTTCAAATCCCGTAGGCGGTACCAAAATCAAAAAAATGTATGATCATGGTCATTAACGCTGGTTCCACCTCGCTAAAATATAAATTGTTTGATCAAAAACTGCGCCTTTTGGCAGGCCGTGAATTTAGTGATTGTCAGATAGATGAGAGGATTTTTAAGCAAGTGGCAGAGAATATAATGTCTAAGATACAAATTCAAAACTTCACAATCGTTCATCGCGTTGTCCATGGCGGACCAAAATATCGCGAACCAGTTAAATTGACGCCAGCGGTTGTCAAAGAAATTAAAGGATACAATCATTTGGCGCCTCTGCACAATCCTTGCAATCTTAAAGGCATAGAGCTTGGGCACAGACATTTTCCAAAAGCGCGCCAGTACGCGGTTTTTGACACTGGTTTTTATCAAACCTTGCCTGATTGCGCACGGATTTATCCTTTGCCATTTGAATTTTACCAAAAGCGCAAAATTCAAAAATTTGGCTTTCACGGCATATCGCATCAATATGTTTTAGAAGAGGCCACAACCCGCTTAAAAATTAATCAGCCAAATATCATTAGCGTGCATTTGGGCTCTGCTGTTCCATCACTGCGGTTCAAAAAGGCAAGGCAATTGATACTTCTATGGGTTGGAGTCCTATGGAAGGAGTTATGATGTGGTCGCGATCCGGAGACATAGATTTAGGCATTGTGTTAAGCCATCTTGACAAATTCAAAAATTGGGAGAAAATTTTAAATTACAAGTCTGGTTTAAAAGGGATTTCCGGCTGTAAAAATTATCTTGATTTAATGGAGAAATATGAGCAAGGCGATAAAAAGGCTCGGCTGGCAATGGATATGTTTGTTTACAGAATTCAAAAATATATCGGAGCTTACTATGCAGTGCTGAAGGGCAAAGTTGATGCGATTGCATTTACCGGCAAGATCGGCGCTGGAGAAGCAATGACGCGCGATTTGATTATGCAAGGCCTTGGGTTTTTGCAAGGCGTAAAAAAGATGGCAATTAAACCGAACGAGGAGCTGATGATGGCGAGGATGATTGTTAATTTTTTGGAGAGGTGGCAGAGCGGACGAATGCACCGGTCTTGAAAACCGGAGTCCCAGAAATGGGATCGTGGGTTCAAATCCCACCCTCTCCGCCAGTTGGCTCGTCGCTCGCTTATTATGAATATGATTCCATCAAAATTAAAGAAGGGCGATGAAATAATAGTCATTTCGCCTTCAAG
>JBBTVS010000047.1:0-6770 GCA_038078695.1 Patescibacteria group bacterium | reverse complement strand
TTGTTTTTTTCCTAAATCCAAAATTAATTCGCGCAAAAGTTCTATTTCTGATTTGTCTTCTTGATCGTTTGTTTCAGTCTCTTTTTTAAGTTCTAAAGCTGGATTTTGACTTTCAATAGGTATCTGCATTTCCGTATCTATATTGATAGGCATTTGATTGGCTGTAATGATGATTTCCGCTTTGGCTAAATAAAAATGCAGAGTAATAATACCCAACGCCAAAGCGGCTGACAAACAGATCAGTGCGAGAAGTTTATAGATTAAGGTTTTAGCGGTTTCGGTCATGTAAAATTTACATTCAGCGGCTTTTTTGTTTAGCCATTTAATAGTCCATCAATCTTGCTCTTTAACTCATCGCTAATTTGAATTTTCACGCTCGTCTTTAAGATTTTAACACTTTCTCCGTCAATGCGCAAGTAGACAGGGGTTTCGCCAGGATATTTTTGCAAGATAGCTTTAAGCTCATTCAGCCTATCTTTGGACATGCGGGGCGGAAGGGCGATATAGAAAGAATCTGGAGCGTCAATTTTAGGCAGAGATTTGTCGTAATCGTCATTATGATTTTTATTATTTTTATGATCTGACATCATCTTTTTTAAATTTTTCTCGTCAACCAAACGAACCTTATCAGCTAAAATTTTTACTTCCTCGTCTTTAGCGCTTATTACGCCTTCAATCAAAACTATATTATTTTTTTGCCAAATGTTCGCCGTATTTTGGAGCAAGCGCGGAAAGACCAAGACTTCCACCGCGCCGGCAAAGTCCTCTAAAGTTATAAACATCATTAAGTCTCCTTTTTTAGTTTTGATTGTTTTAATTGCTGATACGATGCCGATTAGCTTTACTTGATTACGGCTGTCAGATTGATTATTGTTGTCATTTTTTAATTTTTGACTGTTCGTAATTCCTAATTTATCAAAATATTTTTTAAATTTATCCAAAGGATGAGCAGATATGTAAAGGCCAAGGTATTCTTTTTCATAAGACAGCGCAGGATAATGACAATCCTGCGGCGGCATAACAAGCTTTAATCGCCGAACAAAATTGTTTTCTCCAAAAAGCGATATTTTGGCCGGGTTTTGATCTTCGCGCGCTAATTTGGCAAAATTTAGCATTGCCTCAACATTATAATTTAAAACATCGCGCTTTTCAAAGCGATCCATCGCTCCCGCCCGGATTAAAGCTTCTAAGGATTTTTTATTTATTGTTTGAGTGCGCGTTAAAAAATTTTCCAAATTTTTATAAATTCCTTGTTTTTCCCTGTTGTCAATAATTTCGTCAATGGTATTGGATCCCAGATGCTTGACGGCTTTTAAGCCAAAGCGGATATTCTTGCCTTGCACCACCGTAAATCCGCCTAAACTTTCGTTGATGTCCGGCGCTAAAACATCAATCTTCAAATTTTGGCATTCAACAATGCCTTCGGCAACTTTTTCCATATTGCCGGACACGCAAGTTAAAAGCGCGGCCATAAATTCAACAGGATAGTTGGCTTTGACATAAGCTGTTTGATACGCCACCAGCGCGTAAGAAGAACCATGAGCTTTGTTAAAGCCGTAAGCGGCAAACGGTTCAATCAGCCTCCAAATTCGCTCCGCGTCTTCTTGAGTTAAATCGCTTTTTTCCATGCATCCGTTTATAAACTTATTTTTTTGAGCCGCCATCTCTTTGGGAATTTTTTTGCCGATGGCCTTGCGCAATTTATCAGCTTCCTGCCAATCGTACCCGGCCAGTTCAATAGCCGTGAGCAAAACATCATCTTGATAAGTGATTACTCCATAAGACATTTTTAAAATATCTTTTAATTTAGGATGAGGAAAGTCAACCAATTTAGGATTATGTTTGCGCCTGATATATTCAGGGATTGATTCAATGGGTCCTGGCCTGTAAAGCGAGATCATAGCCATAATGTCAAAAATGTTGGAAGGCGCGAGTTCCCTAAGATAGCGCGTCATCCCGGATCCGGAAAGCTGGAATACGCCCATAGTCTGCCCCTGCGCCAAAAATTCAAAGGTTTTTTTGTCGTCCAAAGGCAGATTGTAAATGTCAATATCTTTTTTTTGAGTTCTTTTGATGATTTCGCGCGCCAGCCCTAAAATTGACAAATTAGTTATCCCTAGAAGATCTATTTTTAAAAGTCCTGCTTCTTCCACCGCGTGCATATCGTATTGAGTCGTGATTTCGCCTTGTTTGGAGTCTTTTTGCAGAGGCGTAAAATCAGTAAGATTTTTTGGCGCGATTACTATGCCAGCGGCATGGAGCGAAGCATGGCGCACGCAGCCTTCAACTTGTTTGGCTAAATCCACCACTTGCCTTACGTCTTCATTTTCCAGATAAGCCTGCTTAAAATTTGGATTTTCAGACATGGCTCGCTCCAATGTCATTTTAAATCCTTGGGTGCCGATTGGCACCATCTTGGCTAATTTGTCGCAAAAAGAATAGGGGAGTCCTAAAGCGCGGCCCACATCCCGCAAAGCCGCGCGCGCAAGAAGGGTTCCAAAAGTGATGATGTGCGCGACTTTTTCCTGCCCGTATTTTTGCCGCACATAATCAATAACCTCGCCTCGCCTCGCGTCTTCTATATCAAGATCAATATCCGGCGGAGAGGGTCTGTGAGGATTTAGAAACCGTTCAAAAGGCAGATTAAAATTCATCGGATCAGCAGTCGTAATGCCGATAGCGTAGGAGACTAAAGATCCAGCCGCTGATCCGCGCGTTGTTGTAATGATATTTTGTTTTTTGGCGAAATTAACAATATCCGCTATTACTAAAAAATAAGGGGCATAGCCCTTAGTTTTAATAATCTCTAGTTCATAGTCTATCCGTTTTTCGTAATTAAACAGGATAGCGGTTTTAAGTTTTTCTTTAATTCCTTCATCCGCAAGTTTGCGCAAATGTTCGTCTGCCGTTAGATTTTTCGGAATTTCAACGGACGGAAAAACCCATTTGCCAAGATCAAGCTCCACATTGCATTGATTAACAACCATCTCTGTATTGGAAATCGCTTCCGGCAAATCAGCGAATTTTTGTTTCATCTCATCTCCAGATGCAAAATGATAATCAGAGTCAGTCATTTTTACGCGGTTTTCATCTTCTAGTTTTTTATTCATCTGTATGCACATTAGCGCGTCTTGCGCTGTTTTCTCGTTTAGAGTTAGATAGTGCACGTCGTTCGTAGCAATTAAAGGAATTTTTAATTCCCGGGCCAGCTTTGGAATCATCATTTTTAATTTTTGATAAATTTTTGATTCTGGATGATCTCCTATTTCCAAAAAGAAATTTTCTGGACCAAGTATTTGCTGATATTTTTTGATAATTTTAATCGCGCGATCTTTGCCTTTTTCCAAAATTGCTTTGTTGACTTCGCCGGATGCGCAACCAGATAAAGCTATCAGCCCTTTGCCGTATTTTTTTAAATTTTTTTTGTCAATTCTGGGCTTGTAATAAAAACCTTTCAGCCAGCCGACTGTTGTAAGCCGCATTAGATTTTTGTAGCCATCCATATCTTTGGCTAACAAAGTTAAGTGATAGCGGGTTTTGTCGGTTTTTGATTTGGGTCCGTCGATTTTATAAGGCGAGATGTATGCTTCCATGCCTAAAATCGGCTTGATTCCAGCTTCTTGACAAGCTTTATAAAATTCAATAATGCCGTACATTGCGCCGTGATCCGTAAGCGCTAATGCCGGCATTTTATATTCAACAGCCTTCTCCACTAGCTCGTCAATTTTAGGCAAGCCGTCTAACAGAGAGTAGTGGCTATGGACATGAAGATGAGAGAACATAGTAAAATTTCTAATTTCTAATTTTTAATTTCTAATCAAATCCCAATACATAATGTCAAAATAGCAAAAATATAGAAATTTGTATTTTTTAATTTTTTAAATATTTTTAATTATTTTTATATTTTTTCCTTCTAGTTCAATAAATTGTTTAATGATTTTAAGTTGCGGAAATTTTTTGCTGATTATCTTTTCCGCTTTATTAAGTTCTATTTTAGCGCGTCTTTTTTCGTCATCTCTGTCAGCAAACGAACTACTGCCGCCATAAGCGCCGCAGTCGCGGTGAAAAGTCAAAACAACTGTTTTAGTATGATGAAGTTTATGCGATATTTCTATCTGCTTTAGAAGGAATTTTTTGATTTCCGGATCAAAAAAGCCTTTGATTGATCCGGCTGTCGCGCATAAATCAAACCTGCCGTATTTTTTTTTGAAATCAGCTTCTATTTTTGGATGCAGTCGCCAGTCTATGCAGACAAAGACAATGGCATTGCAATAGTGAGGGTGTTGTGTTTGGTGATTTTTTGTTAACATAGGTTTATGTATTTTATTTAATTTTTTCTTAATCTTTTTATTTCCGCTTCAATATCTCTAATTATTTCTTTATTTCCAATCTCGCCGTCTAAGCTAAAAACAATAAAAACTTTGCCGAAATATTTTTTCTCAAAATCAAAAAAAATGGCTCTCATTCTTTCTGATACAGAATAATTGCCAAAATTTGCTTTCGCTGTTATCGGCTTTATTTGTATGCCAAATGCTTTATCGCCGACAAGCCCTAAGTAATCTATATCGCCCGCATGGTCAAGATCATTATCGCTTTCAATAAATTTTACTTCCGGAAAATGCTTTGCCAATCCATCATTGATGACAGATTTTTCACGAATAAAACCGTCGTAAGTGCGATTTATTGTTAGATTATAAATGTAGTCTTTGCAGTCTTGCAACGATAATTCGCTAAATGCTGCTTGCCACTCCGGAATAACGACTTCGGTTATTTTTTCATATAATCTTTCGCCTAATTCGGTGAGAATTTCCTGCGTAATTTTAATTGGACTTTTACTTTCGGTAAACGCTTTTTTGAAATACCATTTTTTCCATTCTTCTATGGTTTTCGGCTGGCATTTTCGTATAAGCGTCATAACGGCACCGACTTTGTTTGGTCTGGATAATTGATATGATTGACAAGCATAATTAAGAACTTTTTCTTTTTTGCCAAAATCCTTAGAATATTTTCTAATTTTTTTGTCTTGCATAATTTTGAAATAAATTAATAAATTTTTCTTTATATCTGTAATCCATTTCATTATTGACCAAAACATAACCATCTTTGATTAAATGGGCATTGATAAAAGTTTTATTTTGTAAGTATAAATAACATAACAGATTATTTTCTTTATCGTATTTTAGATTGTCAAATCTTAAAAATACCCTTTGTTTATTTGTTTTATTTTTCAGATAACTTACTGCCTTATCTAATTTTTGAGGGTTATTTTTTACTCCCAATAATTTAATCACTAAATCATTATTTAACTTTAAGGTTTCGGAATCGATTATTTCTTTTACAGTAAAAAATTTATCTCTTTGTTTTTTGTTTTCGTCTATTCTTGATCCAAAATGCAATTTTTTAGGGTCAACTTTTTTATCAAGTTTAACGGAATCTTTAAAAATGTAGGGTAATTTAGCGATTTGATCATTAAAATTTATATTCGTTTTTCCTTGGTCCATAAAACTTACATTTGAATTATCAGACATTTTATTGACTCTAACACCTAATTTTTGCTTTATAATATTTATAAATTTGGAGTTAATTTCATAACCCACTGAATTACGAGATAAATTTTTTGCTGCCGATGATGTTGTGCCGCTACCTGCAAAAGGATCAACTACAGTGTCGCCAACAAAAGAAAACATTTTGATTAACCTTTTTGGCAATTCTTCCGGAAACATTGCAATATGTCCATCTTGTCGCGCACCATTAAAATTCCAATGGCCTTGAAAATAAGTATTCCATTCTTCTTTTGTTAATTTAGAAAGTTCTTTTAGATTTTTGTCTATTTTTTCTGGAGTTCCATTTTTTTTGAATAATAAAATAAATTCATAGTCAAGTTTAATGATGCCGTTTCTCGGATAAGGAAATGATCCCATAATTGTAGCTCCTCCAGTTGTGTTCATTGTAGTTGATTTTTGCCATATAATTGCGCCCATATAATCAAAGCCGACGATTTCACAAAATTTTATTATTTCCGTTCTGATCGGAATAATTTTATATCTGCCATAATAAACAGAGCGAGCAAATTGATCGCCAATGTTAATGCACAGACGACATCCATTTTGTAAAACCCTATAACATTCTTGCCAAACCAAATTAAGATTATTTATGTAATTCTCGTAGCTATCGTTGTATCCAATTTGATCATCGGTTCCGTAATCTTTCAATTGCCAATATGGCGGCGATGTAATTACCAAATGCACGGAATTATCAGGTAATTCTTTCATTTGCCTTGAATCGCCTCGTATAATTTTATGATTAGTTTTTATGTCATTTATGGTCATAATAACTTTATTTACATACTAATCCTGACTTCTGCTGCGATGTTTTCTTACAATTTTCAACCGCAGCAAGGCCCGTTCCAGTTCTGCCGCGGCTTGAGCAAAGGCTTGCTCGTCTCCTCTTTTTTCCTGCATAATTTTTTCCGCCCGGGCACGCGCTTCTTCTGCTAATTTTTCGTCAATTTCCTCGGCCCGTTCTGCTTGATCTGCTAAAATTAACACTTTGTTCGGCTGAACTTCTGTCATGCCCGAAGATATTGCCATATAAAAATTTTCTCCATTTCGCCTTGCCGTGATCTCGCCTAACTTTAAAGCGGTGATTAAAGGCATGTGGTCTGGAAGAATAGTAAGTTCACCCGCATCTCCAGGCATGGTGACAGACGCAACATCATAATCAAAAACTATTCGCTCTAAAGTCGTGATGGTTAAATGAAAGTTTTTCAT
>JBBTVS010000046.1:0-1014 GCA_038078695.1 Patescibacteria group bacterium | reverse complement strand
TCAATTTTTCAACAATATCTGCACCAAAAAGTTAAAGTAATTATTGACAGGCCAATGAGTAGCAAACATCCAAGATGGCGCTTTTCTTACCCTGTAAATTACATCCGTCTTAAACAGGCGGGTTTTCTTAATTTTGGCCTTGACAAGAAAATCAATAAAAGATAAATTAAAAATAAACTTACATTTATCTTTCATTTACCTATGCAAAATATAATTACACTTAAAGATTTACGAGAGAAAATGCCTGTTTATGCGCGACTAGTGCAGAAAGGGCAGGCATTTATTGTTTTTAAACGATCACATCCTTTATTTAGAATCACCCCTCTTACAGATGAGGCGTGGGAAGAGTTGATTGATTTTACTAAGATAAAAAGAGGCGGGGTGGAGATCGATGAATTGTTAGCGCGTTTATAATTAGTTAAATGGATAGAATAACGAAAGCTCTTCAGAGGCTTACCTCTAAAGAAAGGAAGTTATTTAAGGACATTCTTCTTCAAATAAAAACTGGAAATATTTTTTTATTTGACATTAAAAAATTAAAAGGAAGGGATGACATTTATCGTGTCCGCAAAGGCAATATGCGAATTATTTTTCGTAAAATTAAAGATTCTGTCAAAATTTTAGCTCTTGAACACAGAAGCAGCAAGACTTATAGGGCAAGATTGTAAAGCCAGCGCATTCTTGAAGAAATTAAAAATCAAACTTATTTTCAGGAAAAACTTAAGGAGAGAGTAAAAAATGTCTATTGCATACAGAAAAAGCAATAGAAAAATCCTTTGGTCAAAGACCAGAAGGTTTGCGACCCCGCAATCAGCAGGTGCCAAAGGCGATCATTTAGAATTATTAAATTAGGTTATTCTTAGGGAATTTTAATCCTCTTTTGATTACATGTTTTTCTAGTGATTGATATTTGAATATTTTTTTGACTATAGCGATTACTTTTTTTTCGTCAAACATATTGCAGGAATATAAATCCATTGTTAGATATTTTTTGGCTGGAAAGGTGTGAATTGC
>JBBTVS010000045.1:0-3418 GCA_038078695.1 Patescibacteria group bacterium | reverse complement strand
TCCACAATCTGTTTATCCCAAAATGTTTCTTTCAGCAGTATATCTGATCCTGAAAGCTCGGCTTCATTATTTAAAAACATTGATGAATTTTCAACGAATATCGCTTTTTCTTCCTGTATCTTCCTTATCTGCTGGAAAGGTATGCATATCTTTTTCTTAAATCCAATACATACAATCAGACAGCTTGCGCGAGGATATATCTCTTTTAAAGTAGCCGCAATATCAGCTACATAGCCTATTTTTTTATTGCTAGCTATATCAATAACAGGAATTTTTATAAGTTGGGAGAGATAAATAAACTTTTTTTGTATATCATTCATACGCTTTGCTTATTATACTGTGCGGTTCAGACAAATGACAAGGTTAATTTTTTTCTCTTTATTTTAAAGAATTCTTTTAATAAAGAACTGGATTCGCGCTCTAAAATACCGGTTTTAACTTTAATGCTGTGGTTTAATTTTTCTTCGGATAATATTTTAAAAACAGATCTATGCGCCCCTGTTTTTGGGTCCTTCGCAGCGTATATTAAACTATCTATGCGGCTTAAAACCATAGCGCCCGCGCACATACTGCATGGTTCAAGCGTGGAGTACATAACGCAATCTGTCAATCTTTCGTTTTGCAGAAAATTTGCTGCCTGGGTAATGGCTATTATCTCTGCGTGAGCCGTGGGGTCCTTCAAAGTTTTAATCTGATTATGCGCCCTACCTATTATCTCGCCTTTATGCGCAATAATAGCGCCAACAGGCACTTCGTCAGCGTAAAACGCCTTCACAGCTTCCTTTAAAGCTTCTCTCATATAATATTCGTGATTTTTCATAAAAAATTTGGCGGAAGGAGCAGGATTTGAACCTGCGAGGCCTTTCAGCCTGGGCGCTTTCGAGGCGCCTGGATTAAACCGCTCTCCCATCCTTCCGGTTTAAAATATTATAATTCAATATAGCATATATTAAAAGCTATTTTTCTCCCATCTAACAACTTTACACTACAGACATTGTCTCAAGTGTCAAGTTGTTTGGGGAATAGAAATATTATAATGAATATTGGGGGGATTTTAATCGTAAAACCATTTTATCTATACGATTGGAATTTACTTCTGATATTTCTGACTTAATGCCCATTAACCGAGTGACAAGCAATAAAGATTCAAATACTTCCTGAGATACTAAAAACTTATCTTGGATAAACCCTTTATTTTCTTTTCTTAATGTAGAATACATTGGTCCTGCTCCTATATGCATATTATATAAATCCAGCATCTTCTGTGTTAGAATCTTTGGCATTTTTAAAGCTTCAAGCTCTCTTGTCAGAGCCTTGAAATCTGGTTTTCCAATAAACAGTTCCCAATATAGGCTTCTTATCTTATTGCTTTCATCATCTGGAAGATCTACGAGATATTCTTCTCTTGATATCTGAAATCCTAAGCCGCCTCTTTTAGTTGCCACCACAGGAGTGCCTTTCAATCCATCTTCTAAAACCACCAGGCTTAAAGCTTCAGAATGAGGGGGGTGCACTCCAAAAATCGCGCCTGATTGCAACGCGTTTACTTCCAAGGCATTATTTCTTTCGTTACCTTCAAACTTAAGAGCTAATATCTTGACATGATCCTTTAGTTTAAGATATTCACAAAATTCGTTAAGCCTGTCAAAACTATCCTTTTGTTCTCCTGGTTTTGGCTCCTCTCCTGCCAGCACCAGCTGCGGTAAAGTTTGCACGCCTTTATCTTTTAGGTCATCTATCATCCATTTAAAACAGACTAAAGATAAAAAGTGATTTTTATTTACGCCAAAGCGGCCCAAATGCAATATGTAAGGCATCTTTGGATTAATATCATATCTTGCCAGAACCTTTTCTTTAAAATTCTTGCGGGATATTTTTTTATTTTTCAGGCTCAATGGATTTATGCCATGCCTTAGCCATATTGTTTCAGCATTTATACCTTTTGGAGCCAGGCTTGGATGCCAAAAAGTAGCTGAATCCGCGCCTTGTAATTGCTCATTTAAAAATGCCACAGCCCTATCCGTAGCCCTTGATATGTCTCTTCGGCATACCCACACAATCTTTATATCTGGATTCTTTTCTCTTATGAGCGGAATCATGGCTAAAGGGAAAAGATCATCAAGAAATACACACGCATAATCTGATAAAGTGACCATAGATACGAGGCTCTTTACTGCGTCATGCATCGCCGCATCAAAATCTGTTCGCTTGCCAGCGCTATTAAGTATTGTTGCATTTTTATCTTCAATTCCCGTAAAATCTTTATTTAAGCCTTTCTCCAGTTTGGCTTTTTTAAAATCCTGGCTTTTTTCTAAAAATACCCAGTCAAGCTTAACCCCGCAACCAGCCATCATCCTCACGACATCACCCCTGGAACCCTCTATGCTGCCCATATCTCCAGAAATAAACAATATCTTCTTCCCTTGCGGCAAGCCGTCTCTTAATGATTTTATATCTTCCAGCAGCCCCTGATTTTCCATTTTATCAATTGCTAAAATATCGCTTTCAGATAAAGGCGGGATATCCTGTTTTTTTCTTACTGACAACCATGGCACATGTAATTTACTAACTCTATCCTCTACAAAATCTTTATTCTGACTGGCAACAGGCACTCTTAAAATATCATTAACACCTGTTTCTGCAAAAAGCATGCTGCCAGAAAAGAGATATAAAAATAAGGCAGCCATGATTGTTTCTAAGTTTGATTTCCTAAGCTTTGGCATAACGTTGTCTCAACAAACCCCATTTTTCTCTATACCTTGCTGATTTTGGTTCGCGTTGTCTTTTTGTTGTTTCTACTAAACTGATTTCACTTTTGTAATCCGAAAATACTGGCTGAGGCATGATATAAAAAATATTCAAGTCTTGTATATAGATTATTGCAAAATCAAAGTCGTTTTTATTATAATATTTTCTCAGCATCCTCCGGCGATTAGTTTTTGTTAACCTGCTGTCTACTTTATAAGCGCCTCTGTAAAACCAGGCACTTTTAACTTGTATTCGTAAAAGTTTCCCATTAATATCAATCGCTAGATCATAAGGCAATCTATCTCCGAGAGGCTTTAAGACCTTAAAACCTCTCTTAAGTAATTCTGTTGCAACTGCGGATTCTGCAATGTCTGCTTTCAGTTTTGTATCCATTATTTGCCTCTTAATTTTTGAATATTCCTTACTTCTTTTTCAGTCCAATACCTAAATCCGCTTATTTGCTCTCTCTTGGGCCCCTTTATTTTATCTGTATTGAGCCAATAGAATATAGTGTTTTTACATACGCCTAATTTTTTTGCCAACTGCCCTATTGTGTAATGTTTTTTCATCTACGCTCCTTTTTGGTATATCCTACCAAAAAATAAGAAAAAAGTCAATAAAAAACAGCAGCTTCTTCTAAAAAGAAAACTGCCGTTTAATATGGTAGCGG
>JBBTVS010000044.1:0-4557 GCA_038078695.1 Patescibacteria group bacterium | reverse complement strand
AAGACAGCAATTGACGATTATTAAAAAATAAAGTAATATAGCATCAACCTTAATAAACATACAAATGGCTAAAAAATCTAAAGAAAAATTTGTTTGGCTGGAATGCAGTGTTTGCCATAATAAAAATTACACTACTTTTAACAGCAAAAAACAAGAAAAAAAATTAGAATTAAAAAAACATTGTAAAATCTGCAGAAAACACGCTGACCATAACCAGGTAAAATAATGCATTTAATTAAAAAAATCCTGCGTAAACCAAGGCAGGAAAAAACCGCTAAAGATTTCTTTCCAATCTTGCTAATAATTATTATTATCAGCGGTTTATTATTAATATTAGCTTCTTATTTGGCTAAAATTCAAGCTTAGGCGGATTTACCCGCCAAAAATACCCTTTAGGCGGGTTTACGAGATCGCTTTTTCTGTAATTGCTTTTGTTTGACCTGCCTATCTTTTAAAGCTTGGGTTTTAATCGCTCTCGCCTGAAATTGCTCTACTTTGCGCGCGGTATCAACGAGTTTCTTTTTGCCTGTATAAAAAGGATGGCAATTAGAACATAGTTCTATGCTCATTTCTGGCCTAGTAGATCCGACAACCCATTGCTTGCCGCATGAACAAGTAATTTTAGCGTTTTTATAATAAACAGAATGAATATCTTTTTTCATAAAGTGAATACTATCATAGCTCACGAGGCTTGTCAAAATAACAATTTTACTATATTATAAAAAAATATGAAAACACCTAATATACTTGACCTACTTAAAGCAGGTCTTCATTTTGGACATAAAACATCTAAATGGCACCCTTCTATGGCAAAATTTATTCTTAGTGAAAAAAAAGGCGTGCATATTATAGATCTCAAAAAAAGCATTGAATGCCTAAAAACAGCTTTAGAATTTATTCAAAAAATAATTTCCGAAGACGGCATAATATTATTAGTCGGCACAAAAGAACAAGCTAAAGATAAGATTAAAGAAACTGGGCAAGCAGTTCAAATGCCTTATGTCAATAATAAATGGATAAGCGGCACTATTACTAATTGGCCAGTTGTAAAAAAGCAAATCTTAAAATTAAAAAAAAGAAGAGAAGAAAAACAAAAAAATGAATGGTCTAAATATACTAAAAAGGAACAACTGCTCTTGCAAAAAGAAATAGAAAAATTAGAACAGTCATACGGAGGCATCGCCAATTTGGAAAAAACACCTGATATTATATTTATATTGGATTGCAAAAAAAATAAAACAGCAATTCATGAAGCAAGTTTAAAAAAAGTGCCTATTATAGCTGTATGCGACACAGATGTCAACATCAAACAAATCACTTATCCGATTCCAGCAAACGATGACGCTATTAAATCAATAAATTTTATTTTAGAGTTAATTAAGGATTCTATATTAGAAGCGCAAAAATCACGCCAACTAATAACATGAACCATACAACAAATCTAGAACAAATAAAACAACTGCGAGAACAAACAGGCGCTGGCATCAATGATTGCAAAAAATGCCTTGAGGAATCTGGAAATGATTTTAATAAAGCGATAGAATTATTGCGCAAAAAAGGAGTAGAAGTTGCCTATAAAAAAAGCTCCCGCGAAACTGGAGAAGGCGCCATCGGATGTTATGTGCATTCTAACGGCAAAATAGCCGCTTTAGTAAAAGTGAAATGCGAGACTGATTTTGTCGCCCGCAATAAAGAATTCCAAGAATTAATAAAGGATTTGGCTATGCATATTACTGCAATGAATCCGTTGTATAAATCAGCTAATGATGTGCCGGAACAAGTCAAAAATAAAGAAAAGGATATAGAATCTGAAAAGTTAAAAACACAAAAAAAACCGGCGGAAATCATTGAGAAAATTTTAGAAGGCAAGTTGCGCAAATTTTATGAACAAGTTTGCCTGTTAAATCAGCCGTTCGTTCGCGATGATAAAAAATCAGTAGATGATTTAATTAAAGAAAAAATTCAAAAGTTAGGAGAGAATATTGAAGTAGGGGAGTTTGTGAGGATGGAATTATAGTTATTTTTTATGCTAAATACAAGCCAGCAAAAATATATTTCTGATCAATTAGGAACTATTGCGAATATTCTTTTTGGTACTTTATTTATTAGCAATTTTCTCCCTAATAATCATTTTAATTTGAAGATATTTTTAATAAGTCTTGGTATTGTCCTTGCAGTTTATACAGCAGGGATAATGTTTAGACGTAATTTAAATGCCTGACGGTCTTTTTTTAATGTATCTGATAGTCGGCGGAGCAGTTATGCTGTTGCTGGCTTACTTTTTAATTAGCGAGCACTATGGAAAAAAAGTTAAAGCTTCTTAATTAAATGTTATATAAACGGATCCTTCTTAAAATCTCTGGCAGTTTTTTTAGCGGGCAAAATGATCAAGGCATAGATTGCCATGCGGTTGATGAAATTGCCAGAGAAGTGATATCATTGCATCAACAAACGGTAGAGATTGCTATTGTCAACGGCGCCGGCAATATTTTCCGCGGACGCAATCGTCCGGCAAATTTTGATCAAGTTGCTGCCGATAAGATTGGCTACGTCTCTACTTTGCCTAATGCTATGGCGCTTGCAGAATCGCTTAATCGCCAAGGCACTGACGCTCGTCTTATGTGTTCTTTTGAAATTCCAAGCATTGCGCGACATTTTGATGTTTTTAAGGCACGACAACTTTTAAGTCAGAAAAAAATTCTTGTGCTTGCCGGCGGCACAGGCCATCCGTTTTTTTCAACTGACACAGCGGCTGTTTTGCGCGCTTTGGAGATTAAGGCGGATATTTTATTAAAAGCGACTGATGTTGACGGCGTTTATTCCGCAGATCCGCGAGTTGACGACAAGGCTGTTAAATATGATAACCTCACTTATCAAGAAGCGCTTAATCGTCATTTAGATATAATGGACCAGCCTGCTTTTGCGCTGGCGCGCGATAACGAGCTTAAAATTTTGGTCTTTAAGTTTGAACCAGGTGCCTTATTAAAAATTTTAAAAAATCCAAATAAAGGTACTCTCATTTCAAACTAATATTATAATGAAACGCATCGCCATCAACGGCTTTGGCCGAATTGGCCGAGCCGCTTTCAAAATTGCTCTGGAACATCAAAAGGAATTAGAGGTCGTTGCGATTAACGATCTTTTTGACACTAAAACGCTCGCTTATCTATTAAAGTATGACAGCATCTACGGCGTTTATCCCAAAACAGTTGACTATAAAGACGATGTTTTAATTGTTGAAGGAAAAGAATATAAAATCTTCGCGGAAAAAGATCCGTCAAAATTACCATGGGAAAAATTGGAGATTGAAACTGTGATTGAATCAACAGGCATCTTTAGAACAGAAGAGCAGATGCGTCTGCATATAGCCGCCGGCGCAAAAAAGGTGATGCTTTCAGCTCCTCCAAAAAATGAAGGCGGAGATAGTCCAATATCAACATGCGTCCTTGGAGTCTCTGATCTTGAAAATGACAAAAATCCTCTCAAGTCCTGTGCCTCATGTACCACCAACAGCATCGCTGTTCCAGTTAAAGTTATACACGAAGCCATAGGCATCAAGAAAGCGATTTTAACTACTATTCACGGCTATACTGCTGATCAAAGTTTAGTTGACGGACCTCATAAAGATTTGCGAAGGGGCAGAGCGGCCGCGGAAAATATCGTTCCAACTTCAACAGGCGCGGCAGTGGCCATTACGCAAGTTTTAACAGAATTAAAAGGCAAATTTGACGGCATTGCCCTGCGAGTGCCTGTGCCTGTGGGCTCTATTTCTGATATTACAATGGTGGTTAATCGTCAAACAAATGTTCCAGAAATTAATAATATTTTAAAGCAAGCCGCTGATTCGCCTCAATATAAAGGCATTCTCGGCGTATCAGAAGATCCTATCGTCTCATCGGACATTTTAGGCACTTCTTTCTCCGGCATTATTGATCTGCCGCTCACAAAAGTAATTGACAACGATTTAGTCAAAATTTTCTCTTGGTATGATAATGAGTGGGGATATACCTGCCGGCTGATTGAGGCGGTGATTAAAGCTTAAAACTTTCTACGCGACCCATGGTCGCGGCTTCGTTGCTAAAAATCCCCAACAAAAAAAGAGTAAGTTTTCAGAAAGATAAAGAGGGGATTATCCTGCTGAAAACTTACTACTTAACCCCATCACCTCCTTGATTCTTTTTCAAAGTCAGGGTGCCATGGACACATATTTTTTGCACACCCTGAACTATTTATTTTTTTCTGACAACATTCTCGAGCCTTTCCTGACCCGATTTTGTTGCCAGAAAATTGACAACACGGCCTTTCTCTCCTTTTCATTCTTTCCTCCTTTTTCTAAATTTAAAACTAAGCTTCTTACACTACCACATCCGCCAAAAAAGTCAAATTGACCACTTGCTTTTTTTTTGTTAAAGTAAATTCTGACCATCTTTAAAATCTGTAAGTTATAAGTTATGAGTTCCAAATTCTACCTCACCACCCCAATCTACTATGTCAACGCAAAGCCGCATATAGGCCATGCTTATACTACATTGGCCGCTGATGTCATTGCCCGCTATC
>JBBTVS010000043.1:0-3678 GCA_038078695.1 Patescibacteria group bacterium | reverse complement strand
AAACAGATAAGCTTTTGCCAAAATTTATGCTTGCTGCCGGCGCCTAAAACGCCAATGCAATAGCCGATTAAAAAAATGATTCCTATGCTCAAAACAATCAAAATCAAAGACGATAAAACGGTCAGTTCTTGAAAAAACCAAATAATATGGCTAAAAATATTGTGGGCAAAATCAATTCAGCACCTGCCACTTAGGCTGCATAGAAAATTTTTGGCTATACATTTTGCGAATTATGGAATCATCGTCAATGATGACAATTTTTTTTGTTGGATTCATATTTATTGTTTTAAGATCATGTCAAATTTCCCGCAGGACTGCCTTGGCATATTCTGACAAATCTGCCGGAGTAAACTCAACTTTAACCAAATATCTGTCTTTAAAGTCGGCTGGAAAATTCCAATCATTACCCAGCAAAGCCCTAATAAATAAAAAAATATAATGACATTATAACACACACCTTAATAATATCCAATTTTATGTCAGAAACCTAATCAGTGTTTAAAAGAACCCATAAAAAACGGGAACTCGGGGTTGTTTTATTTTATAAGCGCGGTTGCCACTCACAACCTCATCGTGTCGCCTTTATTCCAGCTGTAATATTTCTGCAACAATTCTTTGATCTCTATTATGCCATACTTACCGCTGTCCAGCCCGCCGGATCCGCGGTTTAAAAGCGAAAGACCTGCAGTTATATTAGCAACTTCCGCGGCTTTGACTGGTAAAAATTGACGGGAGAGCGCGTATAAAAATCCGCCAATCAACGAATCCCCTGCTCCAACCGGCTCAACTATCTTTTTTCTTGGAATAACATCAGAAGGAAAATAACGAACTGCATCGTCATCAACAAACAAGCAAAATCCCAACTTCCCGCCGGTAATAATCAAAGTTTCTAATTTAGGGCATTGTTTAAAAAATTTTTGTTTGATGATATAAGCGCCTTTAATAAAGGCCTGACGACTATGCGGCAAATTAAATTTTAATCCAAAAACTTCTTTAGTTTCCTCTACTCCTAAAAACAAATAATTGATATAAGGAGCAGCTTCCAAAAAAGCTTCTTCTAATTCTTTCTCTGACTCTCGCAAAGCCGGCCTGTCATTCAAATTATAACTGATTTTTGCGCCAAGACGCGAGGCGGCTTTAACTTGTTTTAGACACTCTTGACGCGCATTCGGAGAAATCATCTGTGAGATGCCGGTGAAATGCAAAATACCATCTTTTTGATAAGGAATTTTAGAAAACTTGACGCGACTGGCGGCGCTTCCAAGCCGCGAATACCGCTTGCCTAAAGACAGCAAAAAAAACGCTCCGCAATGAGCATCTTTAATATTGTGACAATATTCTAAATTAATTCCCAACTTTTGATACCACTGCCGCAAAAATTGTCCGCTGCGGCAATTGCCAAAAGCCGTCATCAAAATCGCTTCCGCGCCCATTTGCGCCGGCACGGTTAAAACATTAGCCGCGTCGCCGGCAGCGCGGATGATCACCGCATCTTCCCCAGCCCTTATCTTAACCTCCTGCCCGGCTCCAACATCACCTTGAGTAAAAACTTTATCCAAATCCCGGCACAAACTTCCGCTGCGCCAGCGGTTTTTTTGACCTTCCCGATAATCCATTTTGCTAATATATTTTGACAAAAGCTCTTCTGAAATTTTTTTGACCTGCTGACCCTGGCGCTCTATCAAAATTTCAATCATAGTTTCGCCTAAACTAAAAATGCGCGGCTTGACTGCTTCTATAAATTTTGACGCCCTCTCGGCAAAGACATTATATGCTTTATTGTTATTCTGACTGTTCTGCCTTACTTCGTCTAAAATATCGTCATTAAATATCTCTTTGCCAACCCCAAAAGCGCAAGCGCCTGAAGATAAATATTCTTTAATTTGATTTGACTTGACGCCGCCGGTTGGAATCAAAGGAATATGACCGTGAGTGCGACTAATCGCCCTTAATCCGTTTGAACCAATCCAAGATGCCGGAAACACTTTAACAAAATCAGCGCCTTGCCTGTATGCTTGCTTAATTTCATTCGGCGTCAATGCTCCGGGAATCATTGCTATCTTGTGCTTTTGCGCCAGCGCAAATGTCGCTTTGTCCGGAATAATGTCAGAAACCGCAAAATCAACTATTTTGACATACGGCCGCAAATCTTTGACGCTCTGAATCGTTCCCGCCCCAATCAAGATATCCTCCATTTGAAATTTGGATTTGATTTGATATTTGAGATTATACAAAATTCTAACCAAATCCACTGCTCGAGGAGTAGTATTCGTCACCTCAAACACCCTCACTTCTGCTTGATATAATTGACCGATAACTTCCAAAAAATCTTTGCTTAAATCTTTTTTCTGCGAGGAAATAATAGTAATTAGTTTGTGCTTGGATATTAAATAAATTTTTTTATCTTTTGTTTTATGTTTCATGCTCCGTGTTTTACAAACTGCGCAAGCCTCTTTAATCCCTCGGAAATATCGCTCTCTGACGCGGCAAAACACACCCGTACATAATGACGCGCCCGGGAGCCAAAAGTGGAGCCTGGGGCGACTGATACATGTTTTTTCAGGATAAGCTGACTGGCGAATTCGTCAGAATTTAAACCAGAACGAGAAATATCAATCAAAATATAAAATGCTCCTTGCGGCGCATAGCTGTATAAATTGTACGCTTTTAAAAGTCTGATGACTAAATCGCGGCGCTTTTTGTATGATTTAACCATTTGGCGCACGCACTCCTGCGATCCTTCAACTGCCGCTTTTGCCGCCATTTGCGCCATGGAAGGCACGCAAGCGATTTGACACTCGTTAAGCTCCATTAATTTTTCGGCTATCTCTTTTGACGATATGGTATAGCCAACCCGCCAGCCGGTCATGGCATAAGACTTAGAACAGCTCCGCACGATAATAATCTGTTTTTGGTCTAACACATAAGGCGAGAAATGCGTCCCCTCAAAAATAATATCCTCATAAGATTCGTCAGATAAAATAAATAAATCATATTTTTGGGCGAGCTTAACGATTTGACGAATAATTTTTTCCGGGATAACAGCGCCAGTTGGGTTGGCAGGGGTATTGATTAAAATAACTTTAGTCTTTTTAGTAATCTTTGATTCTATGTCTTCTAATTGAGGTACAAATCCGGCTTTAACTCTTAACGGATAAAATCTATATTTGACGGCTTGACTCATCGGGATCATATAAAAATTGGGCCAGCCGGGATTGGGGATCAAAATCTCGTCTCCCGGATCAGTTATGGCCGTAATGCTTGTTGATAAACCGCCCATGCCGCCGGCAGTTACGGTAATATTTTCAAAATTAATAAAAGACCCGCGCTTAAGGGTCATTTGACGAAATTTATAATTAACTCTCTTTGCTATTGCCTTGCGCACCGATTCTTCCCCGGAATTGTGCGTATATTTGGTAAAATTATTCTTGATCGCTGCGATGCCTGCGGCTTTAATATGTTCTGGAGTAAAAAAATTAGGAATGCCAATATGCAGTTTAATGCAATCCGGTATTTTTGCGGCCATCCGAGCAATCACGCGAATGCCGGATGATTGCAACTTTTGAACCCTTTTGGAAAGTGCTGGCATAGCATAATATTATAAGGAAGTTTAAGGCAAGTTGTTTCTATCTTGCAAAGTGAGCGAAGGCGCGGTTAGCCTGCGCCATTTTCTCCACA
>JBBTVS010000042.1:0-1663 GCA_038078695.1 Patescibacteria group bacterium | reverse complement strand
GCCACCACTTCATCAGGATTAACGCCAAGATGCGCTTTTTTGCCGAAAAATTTTTCTACTGTTTGAACCACTAACGGCATCCGCGTCATGCCGCCGACCATCACGACTTCTTCTATGTCTGATGTTTTGAGCTTGGCGTCGTCTAAAGCTTTTTTAACCGGCCCCATGGTTTTATCAACCAAATCGCCGACTAATTGTTCCAGTTTAGAGCGGGCCAATTTTAGCAAAAGATGCTTTGGCCCTGAAGCGTCAGAAGTGATAAACGGCTGATTTATTTCAGTTTCCATCTGGGTTGAAAGTTCTATCTTGGCTTTTTCCGCGGCTTCTTTGATTCTTTGCAGTGATAATTTATCTTTTGACAAATCAATGCCTTGATCTTTTTTGAATTCTTCAATTACCCATTCAAAAATCCTCTGATCAAAATCATCGCCGCCTAAATGAGTGTCCCCGTTAGTAGATTTGACCTCCACCGTGTCTTCGGAAACATCAAGAATTGAAATATCAAAAGTGCCGCCGCCTAAATCATAGACAGCAATTTGTTGATTTTTCTTTTTATCAAAACCGTAAGCCAAAGCCGCGGCTGTTGGTTCGTTGATTACTCGTCTGACGGTTAAACCGGCGATTTCTCCGGCTTCTTTGGTGGCTTTTCTTTGTGAATCGTCAAAATAAGCCGGAACTGTGATGACGGCCTCGGTAATTTTTTCGCCTAATTTTTCTTCAGCGTCCGCTTTTAATTTAGCCAGCACCATTGCCGAAATTTCCTGCGGCGTGTAATCTTTATCGCCCATTTTGACTTTAACGCCAACGCCGGCTTGGCTGATTTTATACGGCACCATTTTGATAGTGCGTTGAATTTCTTGATCTTGAAATTTTCTGCCGATTAACCGCTTAATGGAATAAACCGTATTTTCCGGATTGGTAACTGACTGCCGCTTGGCGGTTACGCCCACCAACCGCTCGCCGTTTTTGGCAATGGCTATTACGGAAGGAGTCGTGCGCGCTCCGTCTTTGTTTTCCAAGACTCTTGGCTTGCCGCCTTCTATGATTGCCATGCAAGAATTGGTGGTGCCAAGGTCAATGCCGAGTATTTTGGACATAATATTTATTTATAGTCATTGCGAACCTTCCGATTTGGCAGATGCGCAATGCTGATTGTGTTAATAATTTTTAATTCTTAATTTTTATTTAATTTTTAATGACTTAATTTTTAAACTTTTACAAAAGCAAAACTGCTCTTAGTCTTCGCTCATAATCATCGTTTTCTTTCCGCAGAAAAATATCCTGCACTTCTATGATTTTGTCAATGGTAAAAGGAATGTAAACAATGCGCCATCTGGAAACTCGCAGACGATACAAAGCTCCTTTATTTTTTAATTTGATCACAGCAGTTGTTTTTTAAATTGGATATATGTGATGTTTTTCATCTAAACTTCTCTTCTTGCGGCTTCCTGTATTGACAAAAAGAAGTGCTATGATATGTTTGTCTCAAGGAGGTGAGAAAATGGAACCCGAAAATATATTACAAGACAGGGTAGAATTTTCTACCCTGCTTTAATTCACTATCTCACCTTAACCTCCACTTTCTTCGCTTTCGCCTCCGGCTTCTTTGGAATAACAATCTTTAACACGCCGTTATTATATTGCGCGTCAGCATTGTCAGACA
>JBBTVS010000041.1:3853-7422 GCA_038078695.1 Patescibacteria group bacterium | reverse complement strand
CCATTCTCTGGCTCTTTCTTCTCCACACAAACCTCACTGCAGCAAAAATGACAACTAACGCCGGCACGCCAACGATGTTTCCGTATTTAACCAAAGAGCGCGCCGTATCGTCTAACTCTGATATTGGTCGTTCGGTTACTGTTTTGGAGCGGATAGCGGCTAAAGACTCGTCTAAAGTAAGCCCGTCAACAATATTTTGCAAAAATATCAAATTATCTTCGTAGCGCTGAATAAAATCGCCGGAGATTAAGTCCGCGTCGCTTATAACTATTAAACGCGCTCTGTCAACCTCTGCTAAACGATTTTTACTGCTGGTTTCTGCCAAGGATTCGCCGCCGCCAACCGCGGCATCAAAAAAACTTTTTAATTTACTGTTGATGCTTGCGACAGTCGCGTAATTGCCATCGCCGATAGCCGATGGCAAGCCTTGCGGATTCAAATCAAAATTTTCTTTGACTAATTGAGATTTAGGCGAGGTCTGCGCTAAAACCTGATTGCCGTCAGTCTTTGCCAAATCAATAGAACTAACCCACGGCAAAAATAAAGATTCTAACTTGTTGACCAGCACGCTTTCTTGATTAAATCCTTCATTTAAAACCTTGGGCCAAAAACCGTACGGCAGGAAAAATGTCATAAAGCCCTGCGAAAAACTTGCTTGCGCCCGAGAAATAGGATCAAAAATTAAATCCTTATTGACTGTTGCGCCGTAAGATTTTAATAAATCAAAAATATTAGATTCGTTAGGAGACGCTATCAAGCCTTCTTCAACATTAACGCCGTCAACTGCCGCCAAAACGCCGCGGCCGCTCATAATGTATTGATCAATAATGTAAAGTTCGCGCTGGCTAAAGTCTCCTTTGGGTCCGGGTATAATCAAAGTATTAATATTATCTGAAATCAATTCTTGCGATGCTAAATCAAGAATCTCCACTTGATATTGTTGAGATAAAACTTGGCGCAAAATATCCAATTGCCGGCTATCCATTAAAATATTTTCTTTCTGCAAAATTCCTATTGTAAATTCTTTGCCAGTAATTACTTTCTTGATTGCCGCGGTTAGATTATATTCTAAATCAGATATATTCTGCACTACCGGAATTGTCTCAATTTTTTCGCCATATAAAACAGCGATGCCCAAATACCCTTGCGCAACCTCAAATTTATCCTTTTTGACAATGTTAAACTGCAAAGGCGGCAGTCCCAAGCCTTTAGCCTCCTGCTCCAGCTCCGGGCTTGCGTTAGGATTTAAAAATTTAATTATGATTTTGCCTGCGCCGTAGTTTTTATACTCTGCCAAAATATCTTTGACCTGCTGACGGACCGTGATTAAATAGCCGGGCAAATCTTTGGTAAAATAAGCTTTGATTGTTACGATGTCATCTAAATCTTTAAGCGTTTTTTTAGTGACTTGCGACACGCTGTACACGCGCGCTTCCGTAATGTCAAAACGCCACGGCGCTAAAGCAAAAATGAGGTTGGCAAGCAAAACTATCGCCAGGATTAAAGCGATTTGACTGTAAAAATCTGTAGATGATTTTAATTTTTGTGTGAAAAATTTCATAATTAAAAATTTCATCCTATCCCTTATAATACCTTGCCTGCAAAACTTTAACATTTAAAAACAGCCAAAAAAACGCAAAACCGACAAAATACGCCGCATCTCCCAAATCAATCAAGCCTCGGGATATGACATTAAAATGACTTGACAGGCTCAAAAAATTTAAAATCTGCGCTAAAAAGCCGGACAATGGGGCTAACACGTAATCTTGGCCCATAATAATAAAAACAAAAGTAAAAACCGCTGTAAGTAAAAAAGCGACTATTTGATTGCGCGTTATACTGGACATAAAGGAGCCAAATGATAAAACCGCAACCCCAAAAAGCAGACTTGCCAAATAGCCTCCTATAATCTCGCCGCTATCGGCATTGCCTAAAGAAATGACAGTGATGGCGGTCGGCAAACTTAAAACTAAGCTGATTATTAAAAAAGATAAGGCGCCCAAAAATTTTCCCAAAACTGCTTCAAAATCGCGGATAGGCAAAGTCAAAAGCAATTCCAAACTGCCGCTCCGTTTTTCTTCCGACCAAAGCCGCATTGATAAAGCAGGAAGCAATATCAAAAACAGCCAAGGCAAGACTCCAAAAAAACTCCTCATGCTTACTTCGCCGACTAGAAAAAACCTGCTAAAAAATAGCCAATTGGATACGACCAGAAATATCACTAAAAAAATGTAAGCGATTGGGCTATTGAAGTAAGAACGAAGTTCTTTTTTGAAAATTATCAGAATATTGAACATAAAATTTATTTACTTCGTTAATTGTCTAAATACCTCCTCTAAACTGACCCTCTCCAACCTCATCTCCAAAATCGGCGCATTTGCCTGCACCGCTCGTCTAAAAATCAACTCCCTTATATCCTCGCTATCATCAACATCAATTTTGACTAAAATCTCAAAACCAAAACCGTCTGTTCCCTCGGTGTCTTTATGGCTAACCTCGTCTGTCAGCGGCAAATCTAATAATAACTGATGAATTTTATCTTTTAACCCGCGCATTTTAACATAAACCGATTGCCTGCCTTGGGCCTGACGCTCCAGCTCGTCTGTTGTGCCTTGGGCCGCAATCTTGCCTTCATTGATAATAATTACGCGATCGCAGGTTGCTTGCACCTCTTGCAAGATATGCGTGCTTAAAATAACTGTTTTTTCCTTGCCTATTTCTTTAATAACTTCTCTAATTTCTGCGATTTGATTTGGATCAAGCCCGCTTGTAGGTTCATCCAAAATCAAAATATCAGGATTATGAATCAGAGCCTGCGCAAGGCAAGTGCGCTGGCGAAAACCTTTTGAAAGCTCGGCTGTGGGACGGCGGATCATCTTTTGCAGACCGCAAATTTTGATGACGTTTTGCAATGCGTCGCGCTTACTGCCCTTCAATCTCACATCGGCAATAAACTTTAAATACTCCAAAACCGTCATATCATCATACAAAGGAACTGCTTCCGGCAGATAGCCTATTTGACGCTTAACTTCCAAAGGATGCTCGCTTACTTCTAATCCGTTGACTTTGACGCTGCCGGAACTCGGCGCAGTGTAGCCGGTGATAATCTTCATGGTCGTTGTCTTTCCGGCGCCATTGGGCCCTAAAAAACCCAAAATCTCCCCATCTTTTACGGTAAAGGAGATTTCTTTTAAAACTCGTAAGGTATTATAGTTTTTAGAGAGATTTGCAACTGTTATCATTTTTTAGTGAATTCAATGTTCAATAGTTTAGCACAAATCATTTTTTTGTCAAAAATATTGCTAAAATAACCCTAATCTAATTTGAAACTGGCCTTTGCTCTCTTTTTCAACTGGTTTTGCCTCTTTATAATAATTTTTAACTAAGCCGCGCGGCAAGTCTGGCTTTTTGCCGTTTAATAAATCTTCAATAGTAATAATTTGCATTTTAGGAAACTCAAATTGACCGGTTAGCGGCGTCATAAACGCACCGGCATCAACCGCTTCTTTAATCATTGGCTTAGTCGGCTTCTCTAATGTTATAAAAATCCCTGCATCAGCTTTTTCGCG
>JBBTVS010000041.1:0-3753 GCA_038078695.1 Patescibacteria group bacterium | reverse complement strand
CTGTGTTTAATTAAACTAATTGCTAATGTTGTTATGTCAATGCCAATCCAATTTCTGTTTAATTTTTCCGCTACGGCCGCAGTTGTCCCGCAACCGCAAAACGGATCCAAAACCCAATCGCCCTCTTTTGAACTCGCCTTAATAATTCTTTCTAATAATGTTTCGGGTTTTTGAGTGGCGTAGCCAAGCTGTTCGCTTTTTCTCGCATAATCTGCGTAAAACCAATCTCTTGGCGGCACGCCTTTTGGTACATACTGACGATATGTCTCCGGTCCCTCGTTCTCAATAGGCGCAAAACCGCCTCCTTTTTTGTACCTTACAATAAAATATCCTTTTTTATCCTCATAACGGGCAAGAGCTTTTTTTGAACTCTCTTTTAATGGTTCTAATATCTCTTCCCAATTAAATACATATAACTCTGATTTTGTATAGAAAAAAATAATATCATGTTTTCTGCTGTAATTTTTATGCGACAACTCCCTTCCTTTATATATCCAAACTAATTCATTCCTAAAATTTGTCTTCCCAAATATCGCGTCTAAAACAATTTTTAGATAATGGCTGGCGGTCGGATCGCAGTGCAGATATAAACTGCCGGTCCGCTTTAATACCCGATGAAGTTCAATTAGCCTCACTGTCATCATTGTCAAATAAGCCAGCATGTCATTATGCCCGACCATTTTTTCTAAAGCCAGCATTAAGTTGGAAATGTCCTCGTTGGTTTTCGTGACCAAATAGTCAAATGCGACTTTGGCTTCGTGCGTCCAATGCCAGGAATCCTCAAATGCCTTAATTTGGGCCGGGCTATCTTGCATGCCCTCTTTAAACAAAACATTGTAACTGCGGTTAGAATTAAACGGCGGGTCAAGATAAATTAAATCAAAGCTATCCTCCGGAATTTTTTTTCGCAGGATCTCTAAATTGTCGCCGAAATAAAGAGTGTGATTTTGCATAAAAAAATAGATAAGTAATTTGCTGAAGTTAATTTACTATAACATTTATAACTTTGTCAAATTTACCGGCCGATGATAAAGACAATCTTACAAACTCGCCTCAACTGCTCTAAAATCTGATTTAGTTGAAGATGAGCCTAACTGCGTGCGCTCTAAAATATCAGCTTCCACCTCGGCGCGGGGCCGGCCGTATTTAAGTCTAGACAATTCTTTGATTGATTGCGACAACTCAATGCTCCCCGGTTTTGGCGGAAAAGTCTGCATATTAAAAGGTTTGCCGGCAGTATTGTCAATCAGCAATTTAAGATAAGCGTTAAACTTTTCTATATTGATGAGATCATACTCGTTAAAAACCGGCGCAAGTTCTTTAGCGATAGTTTCGGCATCCTCCACGCCAATACGAAAAGCGGCAATTGTCCCGGCATTGCCTAAAACCGCGTCTAAAATCTTTTTCTGGCCTTTTTCATCAATCAACTGGCCTAAATATTGATGCGCTATGATTAAATTTAAACGATATTTTCGCGCCTCTGACAAAATAGTGGCTATAGAATCAGTTACAAAATTTTGAAATTCATCAATATATAAATAAAAATCATGGCGCTGGCTCTCCGGCATCTCTGCCCGCGACAACGCGGCCATCTGCAATTTCGCCACAATAATTAAACCCAATAAAGAGCTGTTGACTTCGCCTGTTTTGCCTTTGGAAAGATTGACCAGCAAAATCTTCTTTTTGTCCATGGCCTCGCGAAAATCAAAACCGCTTTTTGGCTGACCGATAATATTGCGCATCATCTCGTTCTCTATAAATCTGCCGACTTTAGAAATTAAATACCCAAGCATCTCGGACTTATGAAAATCAGTAGTCTGCGCCATCTCCTTCTCCCAGAAAGCCCTAACCACGACATCTTTAACCTTTTTAAGTTTATACTGCTGAAACTCTTTATCAGTAAACATTCGCGGAATATCGGCTATAGTGCCAGGGGATTCTTTGTCCGCCATTAAAGTGAGCATCACATTTCTCATGTTATGCTCAAACATCGGTCCAATCATCTCTGCCGGGAATAATTTATAAAAAATTGCAATCATCTCCTGCACGGCAAAATCCATCTGATCCTCGGTTTTATATTCCAGCATATTAAGGCCTAAAGGCCGTTCAATATCAGAGGGATCAAAATAAATTACATCATCCACCCTGTTTTTTGGAATATTTTCTAAAACAGATTCTATAAGCTCGCCGTGGGGATCTAACATGCCCACCCCCTCGCCGTTTTCTATATCCTGCAAAGCCATATTTGACATGAGAACTGATTTGCCTGTGCCGGAGCGGCCAATAACATACAGATGCCGGCGCCTGTCATCCCGCTTTAAACGCACAATCCGCTCTATGCCGCGGTAAATGCTCTTTCCTAAAATAACGCCTTCTCCCGGCAAATCGACCGGCGGCGCGGACCGCTTGGCTGTCAGCCATAAAATATTAGGCGTATCGGTTTGCGGCAAAGGCAGATGCCAAAGGCTGGCTAATTCTTCTGTGTTTAAAATAAGCCGCCCCTGGCGGCGGAAGCGGCGAAAGATAAAATCAGAAATTAAACTGCGCGATAGTTTAGGAGACCAAAAACGAAAGCCGTTTCCTTTTTCTCCATGATCAAACTGCGTAAAAGCATTGATAATATTATTAAGTATAATGCCTGCTCTGCCAGGCGTTTCTGAACAAGCGATAATTCTAATATTGGCCTCATATGCTAATTGCGCTGCTTTATTTTCTATACCCTTAACCATTTCTTCTTCAAGCGGCGACAAGCGATATGATTCTTTTTGCCAATCTTGTTTTGAATCCTTGCCTGATTCAAATTGGTTTTTAGAATCAGTGCTTAAATATTGGGTTGATGAAAGAAGATTATAAGAGCCCTTTTGCAGTAATTTAAATGGATTAAATCCGGTTCCTAAAGCGTTTTTAAAACTCTTGCCTTGTTGCATTGTAGAAGCAACGCGCAAACCTTTTCTGCTCCACGAGCGCTCTTTTGGCTGAACTAAAATTTGAATTCCCGCGCCGTCTGCAGGATCAACTTTGCTTAAACTATTGACAATAGCGTTTAGGGGATCAGTTTCTAATTCTTTATAAGTTTTAATCGGCAAGATATGATTGCGACGCAAGCGCAAATAAGCCGCGGCTAATTCTCCTTGCTTGGTAAAAATATTATAATCTGTTTCTCTGCTGATCTCGGCATCAGGAAACTGCGCATGCATTTGCTGTTCTAAAAATGCCGAGATGCGGTGCGGACAAATTAAATAAAAATAAATCAATCCTTGTTTTACCACTATTTCCGCTGATAAATAATTTTGAGGCCCGTAAAAAAACCGAGAAATTGAATTTTGATTTTTAACGCCGCAAAAATTCGCGTAAATAGTCTGAATTAAAGAAATTTTTTCTCTAATGCTCTCTTGTTGACTGCCGCCTCCGCCTTTTTCTTTTTCTTCTTTCATCTTAGTTGATTCTTTTGGCACGCGAATTAAAAATAGTTCGTCTTTATAATCTGGTTTTGATTCAACAATCCGGCGCAGATAAAACCGCAAACCAAACATGGCCGCGCTGATTATGCCAGCGGCTAACAAAAATAAAATGATTATATCAATAAGAAGTGCAAGCATGGAAGTATTATAACACTTTAATTTTCAATTTACAATTTTTAATTTTTAAACAATTTCTAATGTCTAATGATTTAATTTAAAATTTAATAAATTAAAAATTGATTAAAAATTAGAAATTAGAAATTAAAAATTCTTTTAAGGCTATCTTCCACTC
>JBBTVS010000040.1:0-6683 GCA_038078695.1 Patescibacteria group bacterium | reverse complement strand
ATTGGGAGGCTCGTGAATTATTGCCGCTTTTAGGTTATCAGAATTGGCAAAAAGCAGAAGAAGTTATTGCAAGGGCGGCTCGTGCTTGCATAAATAGCGGGCAAGATGTGGATAACCATTTTAACCGTTCGGTTAAAATGGTTGAAATTGGCTCAAATACTGTGCGGCAAATAAGGGATTACAAGTTGGATAGATACGCTTGTTATTTAATAGCCCAGAACGGAGATCCCAAAAAGCCAGAAATAGCCTTCGCCCAAACCTATTTTGCTATCCAAACAAGACGGCAAGAAATTTTTGAACAACTGCCTGATACATCAAAAAGACTATTTATCCGTAATCAAGTTTCTGACCACAATAAAAAACTTTTTAAGACCGCAAAACAAGCAGGCGTAAGTAAATTTGGGTTATTTAATAATGCTGGATACAAGGGTCTTTATGGTATGCCATTATCAGATATTGAGCAACGCAAAGGCATAAAAAAGGGAGAGTTATTAGATAGGGCAGGTTCTACTGAATTAGCCGCAAATTTGTTTCGCATTACTCAAACTGATGAAAAAATAAAAAAAGATAAAATACAGGGGGATCGAGCGGCGTCCCAAACTCATTTTATGGTTGGCGGCAAAGTTAGACAAACAATTAAAGATATTGGCGGAGTGCTCCCAGAGCAATTATCACCAGAAAAACATATTAAAGAAGTGAAAAGAGAGATAAAGCAATTAAATAGGGTAAAGAAAAAGAAACTCAAAAAAGGATAAATATAGTGAGTAGCGGGGTGGGGTAAATTCTTGACTTTTCGTTGTTTTACTATTAGGGTAAAGTCACAAGTTCATAAAGGAGGGGATAATCAATGGAGGAGTTAAAAAACTACTCCAGCCAGTTTATAGTCGGGGGATTGAAATTTTTAAATGTCCCCCGAAATGCCTATCAAGTGGGAGAGCAAGGAGATATCACTTTTTTCTATAATCAATCTCACATGATAGAATTTCACATCACCGCTGTTGAAGCTCCAGAAAAAGACAAAATAGCAGAAACGCTTCAAGAGATAGTGGATGGCGCTCAACAAAATGTAAGTTGTTTTCAGTCAAAGGAATGCTTTAAACAGTTTCCGGAGACTGAACAGGAAATATACCAGTTTTTGTTTGAAATATCACATAGTATTGATTGTGACAGAGAGCCGCGGAGCCATTACAGGCTTTGTACGGCGCACATCGCTAATTTTATAGCGCTTTGCGCCGGCTTTTTATACAGAGCCAGCGGAAAAGGGAGTTTCTTAGAGGGATTTTCAGAACCCTTGACACAATGTACTGACCTTATACAAGACTATGGGATATTTTACAATCAATATTTGTCCTGCGCTTGTGTAAAGGAAAAATTGATAGCGGATGCTCGCCCTCGCCTTGAGCGGTGGCGGCGCATCTTAGCTTGTTTAAGAAACTATCTATAAGGAGGTGAAAGAAATGACCCACGAAAGAGACTTGGTCATTGCTTATCAAGGCAGAGTATTTTTCATACCGGAGAGCGAACTGGACATAATTGATTACTACTCTGTCCAAGAGCTTGACCAGCTTGAGGAAGGGTTGCCCGAGCCTTTCTTAAATCAATTTCTGGTGGGACGGTTCTGCTCGGAGAATCAGTAAAAAAGAGCAGGAGCGGATCGTTGAATTGATTAAGGACGGCTGGATGGACTTATTTGGTTTTTAAGATTTGAAAGTGGGTCTGGTAAATATTTTGTATCAAATTCGCTTTCATTCACAAAAGAGAGGAAGTTGCACAACACAACAACCTCTCTTTTTCTTGTCAATTCCTATTTACTCAAATTTAAACTTGTGGTAAATTGGGAATGTAAATATACTTGTTTTGCCGCTGAAAAATCATTCTAACGCTCTCCACAATGCCACCCCAATTTACAATCAATATATGCCTGCCTTATGACAAAATCATTTACTATTCATGACTTGCCAGCTGATGAACGACCGCGCGAGCGATTGGTTAAGCTTGGCGAACAAGCGCTCTCTGCCCAAGAATTATTACAGCTTATTTTAGGGCGCGGCATTGCCGGCGAATCAGTCGCAACCACATCGCAAAAATTATTAACGCAATTTGGCAGTCTTCAGAAATTAGCCGAGGCAAGCATTGAGGAGCTATCTTTAATTAAAGGAATCGGATTGGCAAAAGCGGCGCAGATAAAAGCAGTGTTTGAAATTGGCCGAAGAGTTTCCACTCAAACTCCGCCTTATAAGAGTAAAGAACTCACGAACCCCGAAAAGGTCTATAGGCTGATAAAAAACAAACTCAAAAATTATCATAAAGAACATTTTTTTATTATCGCTCTCAATAGTAGAAACTGCTCAACTGCGCAAATATCAATCGGCTCTCTTGTTGCCAGCATTGTTCATCCGCGCGAAGCATTCGCGGAAGCAATCAAAAACAATGCGGCGTCAGTTATATTTGTCCACAATCATCCATCTGGCGACACTGAACCTTCGGAAGACGATCTGGCAATTACCAAAAAATTAGTGGAGTCAGGCAAGATTTTGGGTATTGAGGTTGTTGATCATGTTATAGTTGCGAAAGACGGATTTTTAAGCATGAAAGAAAGAGGTTTAATATGAAGATAGAAAATTGGCTGCGCCATGGCATGGGCGGCTATAAGCTGGCGCTTGATCGTCTGTAATCAATTTTATTGCAAAGCATTAAACAGCAGCCGCCCGTTCTTAAAATAAAGAATGGGTTTTATTTTTGGCTGGCTCAAAAAAATTATGAAAAAAATACAACCGATAATTCTAAAAGGAACCCGCGATTTTCTTCCTGCCGAGATGATGCGCCGCAATGCGGCAATGGAGATTATCCGAAAAACATTTGAACAGTTTGGATATTCTCAAATTGAAACGCCGATATTATCTCCAGCTGAGACGATTTTAGGTAAGTACGGCAAAGAAGGGGACAGGCTCACTTATGCATTTAAAGATCGCGGGGGCAGACGAATTGCTTTGCCTTACGATTTAACAGTTCCATTTGCCAGATATGTCGCTCTGAATTATCAAAAACTTGCGCTTCCTTTTAAACGATACCAAATCCAGCGCGTATGGCGAGCAGAGAAACCGCAAAAAGGACGGCTGCGAGAATTTTATCAGTGCGATATAGACATCATCGGATCAAAAAGCCTTATATGCGAGGCAGAAATCGCTAAAATTATTATTGATGTTTTTTCGCTCCTCGGCATTCCTGATATAATCATAAAAGTTAATGCAAGGCGGCTGATGGATAAGGTTTTGCGGTCGCTTAATGTCAGTCTGGATAAAATCAACTCTGTAATTCATATTATTGATAAAATCGCTAAAATCGGAGACAAAGCCGCAGCTGCCGAATTGCATAAAATTGGATTTCAAAACGGTCAAAAGATTTTTCAAACTTTAAGGCCTGAAGGAACAAATAAGAGCACTCTTGCAAAATTTTTGAGATATGATGTTTCTGAATTAGAAGAATTTTTTTCTTATTGCCAAAAATTTGAAGTTCCGGATGCAAGTCTTCAAATTGATACAATGCTGGCGCGCGGCCTTGATTATTATACAGGCCTTATTTTTGAGGTTGTAAGCCAAGATGCTGATTTTGGCACTATTTGCGCCGGCGGCCGCTATGATAATCTATGCGGCATGTTTTGCGGCAAAGATTTTTCCGGCATCGGCGTTTCTTTCGGGTTTGAAAGAATTATGCTGCTACTAGAAAAATTAAATTTATTCCGAGGAGGCAGTTCAAGCTCTAAAGTATTAGTTGCTATTTTTGATAAAAATTCAATCAAAGATTCGTTAGAAATTTACAATACATTGATTAAAGCAAAAGTGCCGGCAGAAATTTACTTGGAGCCTGCTAAATTAGCAAAACAGTTTAAGTTCGCGGATAAAAAACAGATTCCTTTTGTTGTTATTCAAGGACCGGAAGAGCGAGAGAAAAATGAAATTACAATTAAGCGCATGCAAAGCGGGAAGCAGAAAACAATACCAATAAATCAAATGGTTATTTATTTGTCTAACGAAAGAGACTTTTTAGTGTGATGCACATAACCTTGACAAACTTTTTATCTGTATTACTATAATAACACACCAAAACAAAAGGAGGTAACGCAAGATGAGAGTTGCGTTGCAAGCCGGAGCCATGAAACCGGCAATGGTGGAGCTATTTCGGGACGCTTATCTCCCGATTTCCCAAAATAGCGAGCATTCATTTGATGGGATCGCGGGACCCCACACCGTGCGTTTTATGAAGTCTGCGACAATCCCGGAGGAAGTTGTCGCTGGTGAATATGACTGCGGTATCACAGGTGAAGATGTGATTGAATGCTCCGGATTAGCGGATAACGTTGAGACCGTTGTCCAGTTATACTTGAGCCGCAAGTCTGACCAGCCAATTAGAGTTGTATTAGTTGGTCAGGAACATTCAGTATTCCCGGTAGATGGAGCTACGGTCTATGTGGATATTGAATATAAAACATTTGCGCAGAGGCTAAAACAAAAGTACCCAAACATCATTGTTAAAGTGATGTTGGGTACATCTGAAGAGAAGGTGAGAAGCGATCGCGAGTTTGCAATCGTCGCAACAGAGACCGGCTCATCGCTTAAAGCGAATGGACTTAGGGAAAAGCAAGTGATCGCGAGGAGTTCCATGGTCTTGTTTGTCCAAAAAGGTCTTGCGGGTGTCGAGCGCAATGAGGTTGAGGAGTTGGGTTGGTTGTTGAGTGGAGTCGTCAACGCCCGCGGAAAGGTTCTCATCAAGATGAACATTCTTGATAACCAAAAGCTCAGCGGTATTTTACCGATTCTTCCGGCGCTCGGATCGCCGACTGTTATGCCACTTGCCGGCGGCGGACATGCAATTGAGACAGTTATCCCAGCCGAGCAGGTTTCTACCCTTGTTCCAGCTCTGAAACGCGCTGGCGCAAGCGGAATTATCTCACAAGATCTTCATTTAGTGGTATTATGAAATGTCGCCGCCATTTTTATGCATCATATAAAAAGGCGGCGTTTTTTGTTATTTTGACGGATCATGCTATTTCCCATATAATTTTAACCAGCCGATTTTAACTATCAAAATGCAAAAACTAATTAAAAATTTAAGATTCAAAGCCGTTATTTTTGATATGGATGGCGTTTTGATTGATTCAGAGCATTGGTGGCAAAAATGGGAGAAAAAATTTTTAACCGAACAATTGGGTAGCTGGAACAAGGAGCGTCAGCAAAGAATCATTGGTCGCAGTTTAAAGGATATTCATAGAATTTTGCAGGATAAATATAATATGTGTTTTGATGTCGTTGTTAGCGCTGAAGATGTATATTCTCTGGGCAAGCCGGCTCCTAATATTTATCTTTATACTGCAAGAAAATAGAATTAGCGACAATACAGCAAAGATCAAAAAAAAGCGGCCAAAGTAATTCTGCCTGGCGTTGGCAGTGCCAGTGCGGCTTGGAACTATTGCGCGCCGCGTCAAGGGCGGTTAGAATACCTGTGATTGCTTCCGGCGGCGCCGGCAGTCAGAAAGACATTTTAGACGGTTTGACCATTGGCCAAGCTGACGCAGCGCTTTTGGCGGAATTATTGCATTTTGGACAATGCAAAATTGATAAATTGAAAAAGTATTTAAAAATGAATGGTGTAGCAGTACGAGTATAAATAAAAATAACCAATAATCAAGATACAAGATACAAATAATAACCAATAACCAAATTCCAATTTTCAAATTATGCAATTAGATTTTCAAAAACTCAATGGTCTTATTCCGGCGATTATTCAAGACAGCATTACTAATCAAGTGCTGATGTTGGGTTTTATGGATAAAGCCGCTTACGCAAAAACGATTAAAACCAAAAAAGTCTGCTTTTACAGCAGAACTAAAAAAAAACTTTGGACAAAAGGCGAGACATCAGGCAATTTTTTAAATGTCATTAAAATTAAAACTGATTGCGATAGCGATTGCCTGTTGATTAAAGTTAAGCCCCAAGGGCTAACTTGCCACAAGGGCAAATACAGCTGTTTTGGCGAAAAGCCGGCTGAATCATGTCAATTTTTATTTTTCCTGTTTGATTTGATCAAAGAGCGCAAAAAAACATTGCCTGCAAAATCTTATACTGCTTCTCTTTTTAATCAGGGCTTGGAAAAAATTTTAGAAAAGATTGATGAAGAAGCCGGCGAGGTGCAAAAAGCGGCGAAGGAAGAATCAAAAAAACGATTGATTGAAGAAGGCGCTGATTTGCTGTATCATTTGTTTGTGTTGATGGCGGAAAAGCGGATAACATTGCAAGAGATTGTTAAAGAGCTACAAAAGAGAAATCAGATTTATTTTAGATAACTTATAATAAAGTCAGACTTTATACAAAGTGGTCTAAAATAAAAAAAAGAAAAGAAGCATTCTTCTGATAAAATTTGGTTAAGAAGAATGCTTCTTGTTGGCGATTAGTCGCCGAAGTCTATTTCGCAACTGCCGGACTCTGGGTCCCAATAGAGTCCAGCACCGCAGTCGACACTATCTGCCTGCAACGAGGGCTCCGGGACCGTCGGGATTGTCAACGGATCAAATTGACAACCCATCACCACCGTCAGGGCCGCCAAAATGACTACTATTGCCAAAAAAGTTCTAAACATTTTTGGCACCTCCTTTTTTATAGATTTGCCCTTACCCTACCTCATCATCA
>JBBTVS010000039.1:0-2874 GCA_038078695.1 Patescibacteria group bacterium | reverse complement strand
CATGTATGCCTTTAATATTAAAAGAAATGATGCCTAAGCGATTCTTGCAAGCACGCTGACTAATTGATTGACAACTCTGGCAATTCTGACGCTCGCACCTGCACTTTTCAAGTTTTTGCGGTCCATAAATTGTCAATCCGCTAATTTTTGACAATTGCTCCAAAGCGTAAACCGTCAATCCTTCTTCATGGCGGCAAATATTAGACATTCCAACTTTTTGCAAAAAATCAATCGCTGCGCCCAAGCCAATCACTCCGGCAATGTTTGGAGTGCCTGCTTCAAATTTATAAGGCGACTCTGCCAAGATGGCCTGATACTGACCGACTTTAGAGATCATTCCGCCGCCTGTCTGATACGGCTCCATAGCCTCTAATAATTCTTGGCGCGCCCATAAAACCCCGACCCCGGTTGGGCCTAACATTTTATGCCCGGAAAAGACTAAAAAATCACAGCCAAGCTTCTGGACATTAACCGGCATATGCGGCACAGCTTGAGCCGCATCAACTAAAATTAAGCATTCCGGATTTAATTTTTTAACTATTTTGACGATCTCTCGCACTGGATTTATAGTCCCTAAAACATTGGAAATAAAAGTAAGCGCAACTAATTTAGTTTTTTTAGTAATCAACTTTGGCAATTGACTTATATCCAACTGGCCTTCGCCTGTAATCGGAATAAATTTTAGCCGGCAGTTTTTCGCTTTAAGCTGTGGCTTTTCACTTTTCGTTTTTCGTTTTTCGCTTAATATTTGCCATGGCACTAAATTAGAGTGATGTTCCATTTCTGTCACCACAATCTCGTCATCAGCGCCAATATTTTTTTGACCCCAAGCGCTTGCTACTAAATTAATGCTCTCTGTGGCGCCGCTTGTAAAAACGATTTCTTTTGATGATTTGGCATTGATAAATTCAGCAACTTTATTCCGTACTGCCTCATACTCTTCTGTTGCTTTTTCTGACAATTTATAAATCCCGCGATGAATATTTGCATTTTCTTCTTCGTAGAATTTCTTGATGCGATTGATTACTGCTGTCGGTTTTTGCGATGTGGCGGCATTATCAAGATAGACCAAATTAAGGTGGTGTTTAAAGATTGGAAATTGGGTTTTAATTGTTTTAAGTGCTATTGACATGATGATGATAATAATGATGTAGGGTAAGGACAAATTTGCGGCCGGAGTAGCGTAGCAATCAAGAAACTCATGGAATCCCAACAGATTCTATGAGTTTCAACTTTTTTTATCATACTTTTTCTAATAATTCAAAATACCGCTTGCGAGAAATGCCAGCGGTATGCAAATTAGTTTTAATGTGAGTGACCGGAACTTTCGTTGGCCGCATTTTAATAACTAACGGCCTTTTATTGCTCATCTTAACCATTATCAAATGATCGCCCTTTATTCTGTTAACTGCAAAACCTTCAATCTGAAAAATCTTAACCAGTTTTTGGTAATTGATTGGAATAATTTTAGGCATAAGCCGGAGAAGGTTCTATTTTAAAGTCTAATTGCTCCTGTCGAATAATCTTAGACGGCTCCCAGATATATTTATCTTGTCTAGTATTAAAACCAGCTTCCTCTAAAACTTCCTCTAAAGTGCCCAAGTCTCGACAAGTCTCTAAAAAACCCTCTATTGCTTCAGCCAAAGATCGCCTAGCTTCCCGCAAATTTTCGCCAAAACTAGAAACATTAAGTTCCGGAGCCACACCGACCATTACTCCATCTTCTTTAAAAAATTGTGTTTTTAATTTAATAGTATACATTGCTATTTTTTACTATACACCAAGTAATTAGCTGTGACAAGAGCTAAATTCCGCATCCATCATCCTCTCCATTTCAACCGCATACTCTATCGGCAATTCTCGGACCAGCGGCTCAATAAAACCGTTGACAATCATCAAACTGGCTTGATCTTTTGACAATCCCCGCGACATTAAATAAAAAAGCTGTTCTTCTGATATTTTAGAAACTGATGCCTCGTGCTCTAAAATTACGTCATTCTCCTCTGTCTCCAATGCCGGATAAGCGTCGGCGCGCGATTGGTCATCTAACATCAAAGCATGACAGGACATTTTAGATTTTATATTTTTGGCGCCTTTAGCGGCTTTAACCAATCCGCGAAAACTGCTGCGCCCGCCTTTTTGAGAGATAGATTTTGAAATTATGTGCGAGCTTGTGCCTGGAGCTTCATGAATAACCTTGGCGCCGGTATCTTGGTGCTGGTTTTGACTTGCCAAGGCCATTGATAAAATATTTGTTTTTGCCCCTTTGCCTTTTAATAAAACCGTCGGGTACTTCATTGTCGCGCAAGAACCCATATTAAAATCAACCCATTCAATAACAGCGTCTTTATAAGCAGCGGCGCGTTTGGTTACTAAATTATAAACATTTTTTGACCAGTTTTGAATCGTGGTATAGCGTACTTTTGACGCCTGCATGGCGATAACTTCAACAACCGCCGCGTGCAAAGAGGAACTGGAATAAATCGGCGCGCTGCACCCCTCTATATAATGAACTGACGAGCCCTTATCAGCAATAATCAAAGTCCGCTCAAACTGGCCTAAATTTTTAGCATTGATTCGGAAATACGCCTGCAATGGCCGTTTAAGATGAATGCCCGGCGGAACATAAATAAATGAACCGCCAGACCATACTGCAGAATTTAGCGCGGCAAATTTATTATCATCCGGCGGCACAATAGTCGCAAAATACTTTTTGACTATTTGAGGATGATTTTTAAGCGCGGTTTCAACATCGCAAAAAATAACTCCTTGTTTTGCCAAACTTTTCCGCATATTATGATAAATTATCTCTGAATCATATTGGGAGCCGGCTCCGCCAAAAAACTTCTGCTCTGCCTGCGGAACGCCTAATTT
>JBBTVS010000038.1:0-13014 GCA_038078695.1 Patescibacteria group bacterium | reverse complement strand
AATGCCTCTGATGTGGCGTTTATGTCGGCGGCGTAGTGCTGACTCGCCCTTGACAAGGATGAGTCACCGGGCGCAAATCCCGGCGCCGGCGCCACATCATTTTTAGACTTGACAATTTTTTTCTTGTCCTCTATAATGCTATTACATCCTTGTCGAGGGCAATCAGTCAGTACTATATTTGCTGATTCAACAAAATTTCCCGAATTTTTTTCGGGATTTTTTGGTTGGGAATTTATTAAAACGCCCTCGCCTGTATAACATAATACATCATTCTGACACTGACACTTATTTTGAGGCTTAATCACTTGCCTTATGGGCAGTTTATATTTCCGCGCAAACTCCCAATCCCTCTCGTCATGCGCAGGCACAGCCATAATCGCGCCTGTGCCATAACTCATCAGCACATAATCAGCTACCCAAATCGGAATTTCCTCGCCAGACGCAGGATTGACCGCTTTAATGCCCTCAATTTCTACGCCTGTCTTCTCTTTTGCCAAATCTGTCCTCTGTAATTCTGTTTTACGTCTTGACTGATCTATATATTCTTCCACTTCTCTTAAATTTAAAATTTGAGATTTGAGATTTGAGATTATTTCATGTTCAGGGGCAATAACCATATAAGTTGCGCCGAAAACAGTGTCGGCACGAGTGGTAAAAACTTCTAAAAATTTTGCATTTTGAACTGTAATTTTGCACTTTGAATTTTGAATTTTGAATTTAATCAGAGCGCCTTCGCTTCTCCCAATCCAGTTCCTCTGCATTGTCTTTATCGGCTCCGGCCAATCTATTTTGTCTAAACCTGATAATAGGCGATCAGCATAATCAGTAATCTTAAAAAACCACTGCTTTAGCTCTCTTTGAATAATTTGATTTTTACAACGCTCACATTTGCCTTCTACCACCTGTTCGCGCGCTAATACTGTCTGACAGCTTCCGCACCAATTTACTGGAGCTTTTTTGCGATAAGCTAAGCCGTTCTTGTATAAAAGCAAAAAAAACCATTGAGTCCAGTAATAATATTCCGGATCGCATGTAGCAATTTCGCGAGACCAATCATAAGAAAAGCCTAACATCTTGATCTGGCGGCGAAAATTATCAATATTTCTTAAGGTTGATTCACGCGGATGGATTCCTTGTTTAATAGCGTAATTTTCCGCCGGCAAGCCAAAAGCATCCCATCCCATAGGATGTATGACCTGAAAACCTCGCATTCGCAGATAGCGAGAATAAATGTCAGTGGCAGTATAGCCTTCCGGATGCCCGACATGAAGTCCTGCTCCAGAAGGATAAGGAAACATATCTAAAATATACCTGCGCATCTGGCGCGGCGCCGTTTGACTCTCTTTTACCTCTGACATTTTATGATCTTCCCAATATTTCTGCCACTTTGGTTCAATCTTTAGATGATTGTATTGTGGTATCATGTATTAGGTATAGTATAGACAATTATCTAAAATCTATCAAGATTTCGTATTTCTTTCTTATACTTAACACCTAATACTTGATACTTAATACACAATACTATATACTAAACATCAGATGAACCAATACCAAAAAACTTACCGCGGTTTTGCGCAAAATCAGCTTTTGCCAAAAAAACGGTTTAAACTGATTAAAATAATCGGCTTTTTTGTGCTTGATTTGCTATTCTCGGCTCTTTTGACCATCAAAAAAATACTTACATGGATATTATTAAAAATTATCCCTTTATTAGGATTAATATTGTATAAGATAACCTCTAAGACTATCCTGATCCCTATTTATCGCTTGATACTTGGCATAAAGCGCAGGCAAAAAATTTCACTCTCGCCGCAGGCAAATAAGTTATTTTTCTTATTTTCCAACCGCTATGTATCTCATTCTGTGGCAATCTTAATCATACTAATCACTATTATACAAAATATCAATATCCGCAATCTGCGGGCTGAAGATTTTGGACGCTATGCTCTGTTTTCACAAATATCCAAGGGTCAGCACTTTACTGAAAATCTTATTGAAGAAGAAATTATTCTGCCTGACAACCTATCGGAAAGTAATCAGGCTGCCGGTTCTTTGCTTAAAATATCAAAAGAATTATCGCCTGCCGTAAACCAAACTATCACCTTAGGACAAAATATTCCAGATGTTGGCGGCGCGGCTTTAACTCAAGGCGGATCTGCTATAATCAAACCGGATTTATCTGAAACTTTTGATACTCCCAAACCTAGAGACAGAATTATTACCTATATTGTTAAAGAAGGCGATACTATCTTTGATATAGCCGAAGAATTTAGAATCAGCGTAAATACCATTTTATGGGCTAACAAATTGTCTTCCCGCAGTATTATTCGTCCAGGCATGGAATTAACAATTTTACCGGCATCAGGCGTTGAACATACAATAAAATCAGGCGAAACCATTGGCAGTATTGCCGCCAAATATAATATCCCTCAAGAAGATATTTTAGAAATCAACCTCCTCTCCGCTGACGCAAAAATCAGCATCAACCAAAAATTAACTATTCCGGACGGACGGCCGCTCTATGCTCCGCCGCCGCAACAGCGCAAAATTGCCGGGATCCAGCCGACCTATGATTCAGCAGACAGCGGCAATCCTTTTTTTTGGCCAACTACCTGCCGGCGCATCACGCAATATTTCCAAGGATGGCGCCATACAGGCATTGATATAGCATGCAGTTCTAGTTCCAATGTTTACGCTGCCGCGGATGGGGTGATAGAAAAAGCCGGTTGGAATGCCGGAGGATATGGCAACAGAATTATTATTAAACATCCTGACGGCAGTAAAACTCTTTATGCGCATCTTAAAGAAGGCGGCATTTTAGTTAACATTAACCAGTATGTTGCAAAAGGCGAAGTAATAGGATTAATGGGTTCAACTGGACGCTCAACCGGCTATCACTTGCATTTTGAAGTAATTGTAAACGGAAGTAGAATCAATCCGTTTAATAGACTATAAATCTAATATTCCAACGCTATATCTCCTTGTTGATCTGTCCTCAAAATTTCTGCGCCCAAATTTTTTAATCTATCAATAATTAACTGATTAGGATGCCCGAAGCTGTTGCCTGCTCCGACAGAAATCACTGCTATCTCTGGAGCAACTGCTTCTAAAAACTTAAAACCTGACGCATTTTTGCCTCCATGATGCGCGATTTTAAGCACATTAGATTTTAGAACAATAGAATTAGTCTGAACCGACTCTAATAAATAACCCTCTGCCTCTGCTTCTATATCGCCAGTAAACAAAAAACTATTGTTTCTATAAACCAATTTAACAACTGCTGACGTATTATTAAGATTATCTTGAATAAAAGGATGATTGATCGCGGTCGCGGCGCTTCCAGCATCAAAATCAGGATATAAAAACTGCAGATATAAATCTTCTGACAATTTGACCTTAAAAACGCGGTCAATTTTTATTTTCTTGATATTTTTGTGATCGCGCAAAAATTTTAAAAATTCCAAATACTCGTAAGTGGCATGCTCTGCTCCAGTTAAATATACTTGTTTAACTTGATAACTTTGCAAAACCGAAATCAAACCGGTTAAATGATCAGCATGCGGATGCGTAAGAATAATCATATCTATTTCCCTGTCCCAAAACGGCATTGCTTCCCCCAATTTTGACAATATGACCGTGGATGGTCCGCCGTCTATAAGAATATCTTGATTATAGGGCGTCCTGATATAGATTGCATCGCCTTGTCCCACGTCAAAAAAGCGAATTTTAAAATTCTGGCTGTTTGGCTGAAATACAATCCAAATCAATAAAGTTAAATCAAGAGTCAAAACAATAATAATCTTTTTGAACATATCAAAATAACTTCACAATTTCAATTACATACTCTAGCATAATCCATACGAACCAGCCCAAAAATTGACCTCCGTGCAAGAGTAAATATGACGCCATAACAGCAATAAAACCGACTGACATAATAGCTGGAATAATCCATAAAATTAAAATGTTGACAACAGGCGAAATTAAAGAAATCCTGCCAAACTGCAAAAGCAAAAGCGGCGCAACGGCTATATTCGCGCCAATTGTCGTTACTGCCGATTCGCGAATGATAGTACCAATCGTAACCATAAATGACGGAAAACGAAACAAACTATTCTCTATAAACCAATTAACTCCTTGCTCCAGCCGAGGCGTAATATAAATTAACCCTAAAGTAGCTAAAAAAGAAAGCTGAAAACCAGCATCAAATCTTAAAACATAAGGATTAACAATCACCATAATCACGGCAGTGATTAAAAGCAAACGTTTAACATCGCTAAGGCGGCCGGATTCGCCGGCCAGCGCCGCAATTACGCCCATAATAGCGGCCCGCACAACAGAAGATTCAGCGCCGGTGATAATAACAAAAACGGCTAATGACGGCAAAATTAAAATCCAAGACCTGCGCCTTGATAAATATAAATACGGAGCAAGGCTCAAGAAAAGACTGATAATAATAGTGATATTATAGCCGGAAATAGCAACAATATGAACAACGCCAGTATCAATAAATTTTTGCTTTAAATAATCCGGCATGCCGGCCGTATCGCCTAATAATAAGCCAGACAGCAAAGCACTGTGCGGAGAAGGCAGGATTTTGGATATCTGAACAATAAAATTGTTCTTGAGTTTAAAAATCTGCTGTTTAATCTTGACTGCGATGCTCGCATTCGCGCTAATCCGCTCAACATCCGTATTAATCTGCTTTATTGTCGGATAATAACACAGCGAATAAATTTTGGCTTTAGCCAAATATTTATCATAAGCAAAGCCGTTAAACTCTTCCGGCTGTTTTAATTTACAGCGGAGACTGACAAAATCGCCGAACAGCAACCGAGGATAAAGCCGCGTAGTAACTAAGAGTCTGCCTTTAACTGATTGGGCGGGCGCCAACCTAATCTCACCTATTGTATATTTAACGCTTTCTTCCCTCACATCAGGCTCATCAATTATAACACCTCTGATTTCTAATTCTTGGCCATTGTAATAGGCAATATGATCTGGTTTAACTGTTCGGACATCAACTTGACTAATATCAAATCGGAAAAATCCCAAAAATAAAAATACCGCCGCCAAAGCGATATATCTTATTTTGATGTTTTGGCGATTAAACATATGCATTATTGCCGCCGCCAGCATCAAAATATATAGATAAAATAAATCAAAATCCGCGAAAGAATGCAAAGCTACGCCGCTTAAAAAGGAAAGAGTAATGATAAAAAACATTAAATTTAACGGCTAAAAAAAACAAAAAATTCAGCCAGAATTCCAAAAATTAAAAAAATGACTAAACTGTAAAACCAAACAGACATCTTCAACCCTTTGCGCTCTAAATAAGCGCGATAAATAAAAATAATTATAATCCCTTCCGCGCCCAAAGCAATTGCGCCGGTTAAACCAATAACATCAATAAAATTATTAAAACCTATGATAAATAAAACTAACGGCGTAAAACAGGCTATTGCCCAAGATAGCCGATGATTGACTTTAAAATCATAATTAAAAATTCGTTTTAAAGTAAGCCCTATCGTTAAAAAAGAAGTAAAAGTTGTAATCAAACCAAAACAAAAGCCCCAGAAAACAACTTTTGGGCCGACTATGGACGCAAAACCTGAAATTGCCTCTCGAGAAGTATTTGAACCGGTAACGCTCAATATGATTATAACAAAAAATAAATAAATTAAAGCGATTAAAATACTGCCAGTAGCTATAATCCAGCGAAGCAGCCGCCTATCGCCTGAAATGATTTCTTTAATTTCAGGAATCACCGATGTCCCCCACAGAGAAAATATCACTACTCCGTAAGGCAAAATCAAAAATTGCAAATTTATTGAACTAAAATTTTGTACATTAAAAAACGGCAAAGCAAAATAGAAAAACAGCCCTAAAATAAAAATAAAAATAATAAATAAAACCAGCTCAATGTAAGAGATGCTTTTAACGCCTTTATAGATCAATATAGTTCCTGCGCTAAAAAAAATCAAAGTATAAACCAATGGCGATCCGCCAAAAAACGGAGATAAAACAGCATAAAAAAATTGACCGCCTACTATCAAATACGCCAAAAGCGCTCCCAAAATGCCTAACGCGGAAACGACAAAACTAATTTTTTTCATGCGCCGCCCCAAATACTCTCCGGCATAGCCTGGAACGCGCGCTAATTTATCAGTCCCGCAAGCTATTTCGCCAAGCAAAAAATGCACAACTATAACCAAAGGCGAGAGTAGCGTAAAATAAATCGCCAAAGGCCAAAAACCTATTTGCGACGCCGCGTACGGCAAACCAAAAAGGCCCACGCCGATTACCGTGCCGGCAAAAATAGCTTGCGCTTGAATAAACTTTTTGAAAATTAGCCAATTCATCTTAATGTCTTATATTTTTTAAGTACTCCTCAATAAACTCATCAAGCTCTCCATTTAGCACTTTGTCCACCTGCGAGGTTTCATATTCAGTGCGATGGTCTTTGACCATCTGATACGGCTGGAGCACATAAGATCTAATTTGACTGCCCCACTTTGCTTCGCGGTACTCGCCGCGCAGTTCATGCTTGGCTTCTTGTTTTTTTAATTCTTCCAAAGCGTGCAGTTTAGCTTTTAAAATTTGCATTGCCCTCTCTTTGTTTTGATGCTGGCTTCTTTCTGATTGACAGCTGACGCTGATTTTTGTCGGCAAATGGACAATGCGAACGGCAGAATCAGTAGTGTTGACTGATTGACCCCCAGGGCCTGACGAGCGGAACGCATCAATGCGCAAATCTTCCGGCTTAATTTCTATTTCCGCTACTTTGCCTAAATCAGGCAAAACTTCCGCCAGCGCAAAAGACGTATGGCGCATTTTCTCCGCGTCAAACGGCGAAATTCTGACTAAACGATGCGTACCGGCCTCGCCTTTTAATTTGCCGTAAGCATGCGCGCCTTGAATTTCTAAAGTCGCTGATTTAATGCCGGCTTCATTGCCGTATTGCTGATCTAATATTTTGACTTGCCAGTTTTGGCGCTCCGCATAGCGCAAATACATCCGTAAAAGCATCTGCGCCCAATCTTGCGCGTCAACTCCGCCTGTGCCGGCGTGAATAGCTAAAAGCGCCGGGTAATTGTCATACTTGCCGGAAAACAACAAAGCAATCTCAAGCTTTTGATACTTTTTTTGCAATCTTTCTAATTCCGTCCCTATCTCTGCTGTCAATCCTTGCATTTCTTTTCCCTCTGACTTTTCTGATCCCTCTGCCTCCTGTGCCAATTCTGCCAGCTCTTTGGACTGCTTTCTTAAATCATGCCATTCTGTTATCTCTCTTTTTATTTCCGCGGCCTGCTGACTTACTTTTGCGGCCTGCTCTTGATTAGACCAAAAATCAGGGCTTTGCATTTGCCTTTCTAATTCTTGATATTCTTTTTGTTTGGAATCAAAATCAAAGACAACTCCAAGCCGCGGTTATAGCGGATTGGAGCAAAGCGATTTTTTCTTTTAAAGATTGTAAAGAATTCATAAAAACTATAATTAAAAATTCTCCCTAAAACTCTCCCCTATCCGCCAATTTAACTTCAACCTCCATTTCCTCTCCTGCGCGGTTAATTTTTAATTTGACAACATCGCCTGCTTGATATTTGGAAAGAATGCTTTGAAGACTTTGTCCTTCGCTGATCTTTTCGCCGTTCACCTCTAAAATAACGTCATTTTCGCGCAAACCAGCCTTATCTGCCGGACTGCCCGGAGTAACAGCCAAATCCTCTTGCGTGTCTCCGCGGACAATCAAAGCGCCTTCCTTGATCTTCATATTATTCTTTTTTGCTATATCCTCATTTAATATTAAATATCTGACGCCTAAAAACGGCCGCACGATTTTGCCATGCTTTTTAATGCTGTCCAAGATCAATTTGACCTGATATACCGGCAGAGCAAAACCGATATTTTCTCCTTGCTGCGACACTGCCGTATTAACGCCGATAACTTCGCCAGCCAAGTTTAAAAGCGGCCCGCCGGAATTGCCGGATGATATTGCCGCGTCTGTTTGAATAGCGCCTTCTATAAGCTCGCTTTGAGTACCATAGCCGCCGGCAGTAATGGTGCGATTGATGCCGGAAACTATGCCGCGAGTAACCGTATTTCTAAATTCGCCTAATGTATTGCCAATGGCCAGCACGGTTTGGCCGATTTTGACTTGAGAAGACTCTCCTAATTCTAAAGTGGAAAATTTAACCTCTCCTTCTCCATTGCTAGGATTGATTTTGACGACTGCCAAATCCTGCACCGTATCGCGATCAATCACTTCTGCCGGATAAGTCTTGCCGCTGCTTAAAACAACCGAGTAATCAGCTTGATTATGTTCCACCACATGCCGATTAGTTACAACTAAACCATCGGACGAAACAATAAAACCGCTGCCTGATCCAACCTGGCGCTTTTCTGTTTTTGGTTCTTGAGGTTGTTGAGGTTGCTCACCAAAAGGAGAATTAAAAGGGAAGCCAAAGAAAAAATCATCAAAAAAACTAGAACGCGGCAAAGTCTGCAATTCTTGAGTGGCGATAATTGAAACTACCGCAGGCAAAGCCTGCTCCACTATTTTTACCGTCTCCGTATCAGTCCCGATATTATCATTCTCTTCCGCAAAACTCTTCGGTTGTTCTTTTGTGATATTTTGATTGTTATCTTTTGCCGGCTGGAAAATAAACTTGCCTGCTAAAAAAGATCCGGACAAAGCGCCTACTGCGCCGCCTGCCGCGCCGCCCAAAATAATGCTGGCAATAATGGTACTGGCGATTAAACTTTTAAGTTGATTTTTTGATGTCATACACTTTAAGCTTCATTGCTACATCTCCTTGATCTTTAAGAGATATTTTAAAAGAATGCAGTCCTAAAGATTTAACAGATTTAAGTTGAATCGCATCTTCAGGCAGTTCAAAACCATAAGTCTCGCGAATCGTTTTGACAATATCTTCTCTAGAAATAGCCGCATAAAGTTTGCCGCTTGAAGAGGCTCTTAATTTTAATGACACCCGTTTATTTGATAATTTATCTTTAATCTCTTTGTTTTTTAGCAAATGCTCCTTGATTTTCGCGTTTCTGATTTCTTTTTCTTTAAGGTTTCGCTCTATGTCTGCCGCGGCAACCTTGCGCCCTAATCCTTTGGCAATTAAAAAATTGTTGGCATAGCCTTTGGAGACTTCCACAATATCGCCTTTGTTGCCCAAATTTGGAACAAACTGCAATAAAATTAATTTAATATTCATAGTGCTTCCATATTAGCTAAATTTTACTTAAAAGTCAATCAGTGATAAACTGGAAAACTAAGAAACTAAATCGCTGAATAACTTCTTTTTGCGCACATGAATCTAAAAATATTCTTGCAAAAATTTTTCCCTTATTGTTATCGCCAAAGATATTATCAAAAAGCTCTGCTTTGGCTTAATCAGATTCGCTCAAAAATTCTATCCCAAACGCCAATAAATGACTATTTATCTGACTTTGGAATTGATAAACAAATAAAACAAACCTTTTCCGAAGAACAACTGCGGATAATTTTAGACATTAATACCTATACGGAATTTGATCAAACATTTAGTCAAACAGCGCCGGAAAACTTTTTCTTTAAAGGAACCTTTTCTGATCAAGACAGCATAAACAATCAGTCTGTTCAAAAATTGATTAAGAAAGCGCTCTTTTTGGTTAAAGGATCAAGAGATCCTGCCCACGGCTACAGCCATACTTTGCGCGCGGCAAGATGGGGAAAATTATTATACGAAGAATTAAAGAAAAACGATCCGGCGCTGGATTGGGGCGTCGCTGCCGCGGCTATTGCCTGGCACGACATATACCGCATCAATCATCTGGGGTTTCTGTATAATAAAAATACCAAATTTAGAAAAATATTAAGGCGTTTTTTTTTAATTCAAGACATTAGCATTTATTCTATCCATAAGCAAGATTCCATTGGCAGCTGCTTAATGTTCTTAAAACAAAGCAAAGACGCTTTGCCAAACGATCTTCGGCTTAAAATAGGCATAGCCATATTAGGAGAGCATAAATTAGAATTTTTAGAGGAAAAGATATATCCAGGCATCAAAACTTATAAAAATATCGTCTTGTGCGCTGACAGCCTGGATAATGTAAGTATTGGCAGATGGGAAGAATCACATAGAAATGTCATAGCGCGCGGCTTAACTGATCAGGCTTTTTTAAATCGCCTTATAGTTTTAAACATCATGTTCAATATTCCAAAAATAAAAGCTAAATTAAACATCAACACAGCATGCGAACTCTTTGATTTGATAGGTGCAAGTTTGTTTCATCATACTGCTACATTTTATCCTGATGACGGAAATTTTTGGAAAGAAAATGCTAAGAAAAAAAACAAAAAATAATTTTAATTAACACTTATAAAAATAAAAAATATTGCGTGATCTTATTTTACCTTTACTTAAGCCAAAAAATCAACCTATTGACATCTGTAAAATTCTGCTATACTTACTTTAAAGAATAAAGAAAATATTCTTGTGAGTTATTAACTGCCCTTCTGCCGATTCGGCTGACGGGAAAGTGAACTGCATAAGAATAGGTCTCCATAGGAGGCGCTTCTCATAACATCCATGGCTAAGAAAAAAGCTACAACAACAAAAAAACAAAAACGTAAGACAAAGCGATAGTAATCCTACTCACGTTGTTAAACCGCCTTTTTGCAAGGCGGTTTTTATTTTGGCTTAAATTGGGTTTGTAATACAGACTCTACTGCGCGCAGGAGCCGTAATAGCAAAATTGATTACATGTGTAAAATCAAAGTTTCTCGTTAATTTCGCGTCCTAAAATGTCTTTGATGTTCTTGGCCAGGCCTTTCACGAAACTGCTGTCTTCCATTAAAGGGCTTAAATCGTATTCAATGCTTTTGGAATCAACTTTTGCTATCGCGGCCAAAAGTTTTTCTTTTAAGCCGGCTTTGCTTTCTTTATTCATCAAACAATTCAAGTTGGGCTTTATGGTTTTGCTTAAATACCACACCAAATCAAAATAATCCCGACCCTTCACTTTAGCCAACGGCTCGCCGCCTTTGGCGGTTTTCTGCCATTGGCGATTCATCACCGCTCCAATTTTTGTGGCCATCATTGTTGGCAAGTCAAAAGTTCTAATTATCATTGAACGGTTAAACTTAAAAATTGCCGTTGTATTTACTTCATAGCCCGAGCAAAAATAAAAATGTTTAAAAACTTCTAACTTAAGATAAAGCATATCGGACTCGCTTGGGATCGCTAAACCCAGCTCTTTCAAAATGGCAAACTTTATCTGCACTCTTGACGGCTGAACTTTTATTTTCGCCTCTAGATCGGTCTTTTTCTTGAAATAACCTTCTAAATCCTTTGCCAAATCAGCCAGTTTAATCTCTTTTTTCAAATCAACAAAATCCAAATCCTCGGAGAGCCGCGGCAAATCAAAGCAGTGCCGCAGACAAGAGCCGCCGTAAAAAACCAGCTGGCTGTATTTTGGATGGGAATAAATAAAATCCAAAATCACTACCTGGATGTAATCCTTCAACAAGTTCCGCTTATAAGTTGAACTCATACCAAGCGCTCCATCAATTATATGTTTTAAAAATGGCTTAATAATTTCCATAGGGGTAAATTTTAATTAAAAAGATGCTCAATTATTTCTTTTATTTTTTTGGAGCCCTCCAAAGAAGCGTATTTTTTTAAGTCCTTTATGTCAGCTCTGTTTAAATTTTCCACATTTAATCTTAGTTCTTTAACCGCCTCTTTAACTGGTAAAATCTTTTTGCGCAAATACAAAAAATCAAAAAGCGCTTTGGTCTTGGTGGCCCTCAAGAAGGTAAATTCTCCTTCTTTAACTAATTCAAAGCCGCAGAAAAGCGAATCCTTGATTTTGTAATAGAGAAAATTGCCGAATTTGTTTGTAAAAATCGCTGTTTTGTTTTTAGTGACAGCGGTAAAGTTGTATGGAACATCTGTTAAAAGATTATGACGATAAAGCACATATTCTAAGCTTAAATAAGATGGCTCGTATAAAATACCGTTCAAAAAATCCAAGTAATAAGAAAAATGCCCTTTTTTCTCAAGATTATCAATGTATTCTTTAGTAACATAGAATCCTTTTTTTAATCTGATAATTTTGCCGGCTTTTGCATAGCGACCCAGTAAAATTTTCAAATAGGTTTTGTTAGTTTCAAAAGCGGCTAAATCATCTAAAGTAAAACAAGGCAATTTCTTTGCCGCCAAAATAATCTCGTTAATTTTTGAATTATTGTTATTTCTCATAGTATACTAAAATAGTATACTATCGGAAACGGCTTGTCAACCCCGATAGGGAAAAAAATTATTATATTGAGCAACTCGCTCCTCCTTTTAATATTTAGGAGATGCGAGATAAGTAGCTAATGGCGGTGGCGGCTTTATATCCAATAAACTATCCCCATTAAAATCTACAAATCGCACATCGTATTCTTGTTCACCATCCTGCATTAAGCTTGCTCCAAGATCAGTTGGTATAAAATATCGATCGTCCTTTTCCCAGCCATTGCCTGTATTTATATAAACACCCTGCGTGATGATTGGACCTTGATTAGTAGCCATAAAGTATCTTTGTAAAATATCTGCCAAGCCGTCGTTGTTGACATCCAGTACTCGTATGCCCTTGGCGACATTAGGTGCTGGTCGGAGGAATGATAAAGATTGCAACGATGCAGAGAATTCTTCAGACAATGTAAAGCCTGCTCCAGTATTAATAAGCATTTCACTGTCATATAGATGAAGCACATCTATTAAACCATCGCCGTTGACATCCGCCATGTGTTGATCTTTTTGATCGCTACTAAAAGGAACATTTGAGTAAGGTTCTGGAGCACGCACCCATTCTATATAGCCGCTCGGCACATCAGCCTTTGTTTTATTTATTTCAGCAAAATGACGCTCATAAGCCGCAAAACCGACTAAAAGAATAAGCAAGGCAAAAGTGGTGAATTTGTAAAAGCGATTTTTCATATTTCTACTTGCGCACGCAAGAAACAAAGTTTGCCGC
>JBBTVS010000037.1:0-1079 GCA_038078695.1 Patescibacteria group bacterium | reverse complement strand
GCTACATTCTGCTCCGAAGTGCAACCTCTAAAAAAGACATCTAAGTTAAGGTAAAATAGTTAAGTAACCACTTACTATTAACCAAAACAAAGATGTCCTACTCTCATCTTACTTCAAATCAGCGAAATGAGCTATCGGCTCTACTGAGAGCCAAACTTAAACAAAAAGAAACCGCCAAGATTCTTGGCAAACATCGCACCACGATCTACCGCGAGCTAAAACGAAATGGCACTGATAATCAAACGGGCTATGACGCTAAAGCCGCCAAATGTAAAACGAAAGACAGACGAATTTTAGCCAATCAGAGATTTAAGAAAATTGAAAATAGCCAGTGGTTAGAAGAATATATTGTAAAGAAATTAAAATTGTATTGGTCGCCAGAGCAGCTCGCTGGCAGGCTTAAAAAAAGAAAAGGCAAAACGATTATTGGCAAAGATTCAATTTACAAATTTATCTATCAAAAGCGGATGGACTTAGTAAAATATCTAAGGTGCCAAAAAGGCAAATACCGGCGGCGATATGGCACTAGAATCAGGGAAAAACAACGGGAAGAAGCCAAAAAGACCAGAATTGATCAAAGACCACAAATCATTGGAAGCCGGCAACGGATTGGCGACTGGGAAGGCGATACAATTATTGGACAGGAAAAAACCAAAGCGATCTTGACTCATGTTGAAAGAAAAAGCGGGCTACTCCTAGCTGACAAACTTAATGGCGTTAAAGCTGAAGAAACAAGACAAGCGACAGTTAAAAGATTTGCTAAAATTCCAAAAGATAAAAGGCGTTCCACGACTTATGACAACGGCTCAGAGTTTGCCGATTATGAATTAATTGCCAGATATACTAAAATGGAAATATACTTTGCTTATCCGTATCATTCCTGGGAACGCGGCACGAATGAAAATGCCAATGGCTTGCTCAGACAATTTTTTCCTAAAAAAACCTTTTTTGCTTCGATTACGCCAAGACAAATTAGCCGTGCAGTTAAATTAATTAATAACCGTCCACGCAAACGACTTGACTATTTAACGCCTAACGAAGTGTTTAACGAATGTTGCACTTTGGATTAGAATTCATGC
>JBBTVS010000036.1:0-1374 GCA_038078695.1 Patescibacteria group bacterium | reverse complement strand
TGTAGGCAGATGCAAAAGACTACATATTTTGCGGTATATTTTACGCATAATTACAATCCCTTGAACATCGGCAAGCCGTTATTCGGGTTCACCGGCACATAAATAGTTCCTTCGCGGTCTTTGAGTTCGCGTATATAAAGATACTGCAAATAGCGATCTGTTAAGCTTTCGTTGATGATTTTTTGGGCGTCTCGCTGGCCAGCGGCTTCAATTCGCTTGCGCTCCGCTTCTTTTTCCTCTTTTTGCAGGACAAAATCAAATCTTTGCGCTTCTTGATCTGCTTTTAGTTTTTCTTCAATTGAGTCAGACAATTTAGCAGGCAGAGTAACATCGCGCAAAAGCACATCTTCCACGGTAATGCCGCGGGGATCAATTTTCTTTTTTAGCAATGCTAATAAATTTTTATTTGCCTCTTCTCTTTTTTCTGAATATAATTCAACGGCTTGATATTGCGCCACAACTTCGCGGATAGTGCTGCGAATTGCCGGCCTGATAATTTTGTCTTCATAATCCCTGCCTATATTTTTATAAAGCTCTGTAGCTTGGTCTTTTTCTAAATGGTATAAAACAGTAATATCTAAACTGACTTTTAAACCTTCTTTTGTCAAAGCGCTGATAGAATCATCGCCGCGCACCTGCCCTTCGTCTATGGCCGCGGTCATTGTATAATCTTGCGTCCGCGTATCAAATTTAATTACGCGCGAGAATGGAGTTTTTAAATTGATGCCCGGAGAAAGCTCCCGATCGCTTACTTTGCCGAAAAAGTCCATAACCCCGACATTTCCGGCCGGCACAACTGTCAAAGTTATTGAAAGAGCTATAATGATCAATATTAAAACGGCAACTATAGTTATTGCTTTTTTCGCGTCTTTTAGAGAAGGAATTTTAATGTTTGGGCTATCTTGATTTATCACGGTAGTTTTAGTTTTAGAGAAAAATTGTTTTAAATTGACGCGTTTTCCAGTTAAGCGCCGCCAAATTAGAACAATCAGTCCTAAAAATATTAAAAATGGCAAAATTTTAATTAAGCCTTTAAAGATTAAAGTTATAATGATAATTGCTATAATAATTTTGATGATTTTAGACGAGTCGTTTTTCATTGATTGTATTGTAGCAAGTTTAACCGTGCTTGACAATGGACAAGTTTTGCGGTAATAGACAGTGAATTTGATTTATTGCCTTTCGTTTTTAGCTTGCTTTTTTGATTACCGCTTGGTAGGATTTAGATATGCCTACTCTTCTTCCGCCATTGGCGGATCGGCTCCGCCCTAAAAAATTAAGCGATGTCATTGGTCAAGAAAATATAATCGGCCCAAATTCGGTTTTGGCCCAATCGCTGAAAAGCGGCCATCTGCCGTCAATCGTCTTTTGGGG
>JBBTVS010000035.1:1392-7848 GCA_038078695.1 Patescibacteria group bacterium | reverse complement strand
AGGTTTTGTACTTTTTCGCTCTGCCGGTTTTAGCCACCGGAAGCTGGATAGCGCAGAGATTTTCTAATTATAATTTGATTATAGCCATTTTTGATCTCTTGTTTGAAGCGCCTTACAAAACTCTTATATTAGTGTTCCGCGATTTTTCAGATTTTGCCAGGGAGAAGAGAGAGGAGATTGGGTAGAATTTTTATCAATTAAAAATTTCTCCGCCTCTTCTTTAGTGCTAATTTTGCCTGACAGCTGCGCTTCGCGCAGACGGCGCAGAACTTGCCCCACTTTTGGCCCGGGCGACAAATTGAACAATGCCATAACTTCTTCTCCGGTTAACAGCGGTTTTTGCGGCTGTTTTTTAATTTGATTTAAGCGCTTTTTTAAAATCAGAAGTTTTTTTTTGTAATTATTTCGTTTGACGTTGTCTGTTGCCGGCACGCTTCCTTTTATGTCGCTTTTGATTAATAGCAAAAGGAATTTTGAAGGATAGCGGGAAGACAGAAAGTATTTTTCAATCGTTGCGGAACGGAGTTTTTTAGGATCGCTTCCGCATATAATCATGTGATTTTTTATAAGCCATTGCACGGCAGACTTATTTACTCCGGCAGATTCCAACTTGAGCCTTTTAATGATGCGGCCGGCCATGCGCGCCCCGATTTTTTCATGGCCGTAAAATGTGATCTTCCTTTTTTTGATGCCATGCGCTTTGGGCTTGCCTAAGTCATGCCATAGAACCGCCAGAGCTAAATTAGGATCGCATATTTTTTTTAATGTTTTAAGCGTCAAAAGAGTATGGTTCCAGACATTGCCCTCACTGTGCCATTTGCGCGGCTGGAAGCATTTTTTCATTTTCATCATTTCCGGCACTAATTCCATCCATAAGCCAGATCTGTCAAACAATTCTGCGGCGCGCAAAGGGTCGGAACTTAAGGCTTTAATAATTTCCGCGGCCGTGATTTCAGCAGCGATTTTTTTAATATTATTTATATTTTTTTTTATAGATTCCCATGTTTTTTGCTCAATCTTAAAATTAAGCTGGCATGCCAGACGGATTGCTCTAAGCATTCGCGAGTAGTCTTCGGCAAAGCGATCCTCTGGCAGGCCTACAGTTTTTATAAGTTTTGCGCGAATATCAGCTCGGCCGCCAAAAGGATCAATGTATTTTTTAAGGCAAAGATCAAAAGCAATAGCATTGATAGTAAAATCGCGCCTGGACAAGTCATCGCCAATGGGCAGATTAGAGTCAGATTGTATGTCAAAATCACGGCGCCTGCCTGTCATTTTAGCGCGTTCGCGCCGCGGCAAGGCGATGTCAATTTGAACGGCGGGTTTATCGTTAGAATTACTGCGCCATTTATAAACGCCAAAGCTCTTGCCGACTAATTTAGTCGTGCCTAATTTGTTTAATGTTTTTTCTAAACTTTGAGCCGGCACGCCTGCGATTACAACATCAAAATCCTTAGTCCGCCGACCTAATAATTTATCGCGAATACTGCCGCCGACCAGGTAGATTTTGACAGATGGATGTTGTTCGGCGAGGGCTTTAGTTAAGCGGGTAACATAAGTCATGTCAGGTTATATTAACAGTTTATTCACAACTTATCAACTATTATATCTGCTTGTGGATAAGATTTAAACATGCTATTATATTTTTATGCCTATGCTTGATCCGCAAAAAATTTGGCAAGGAGCATTAGGAGAATTAGAGCTTATTCTGTCTAAAGCTAATTTTACCACTTGGTTCAAGAATACTTTTATAATTGAGATAAATTTAGAAAAAGAAGAGATTATAATTGCCGTGCCTAATGCTTTTACCAAATCATGGATGGAGCAAAAATATAATAAGCATATTTTGGAAGCTTTAAATAATGTTTGCAAGAGCAAGATCGCAAATATTTTTTATAAAATACAGAGCGTTAAAAAATTTCAGCAGGCGGCGGCAGCGGACAGCGCGGCGTCCTTGGCCGGAGTTAACGCAAAAATAGCTTTAAATACGGAAAATAACGGATATTTTCAAGAAACGAGCAATCCTTTTGGCTTGAATCCCCGCTATATTTTTAAAAATTTCGTTGTCGGGCTTAATAATCAATTGTCTTACTCGGCAAGCGTGGCTGTAGCAAATGAGCCCGGCGTTCGCTATAATCCGCTGTTTTTATATGGAGAAGTTGGTTTAGGCAAAACACACTTGCTTCACGCTATCGGTCATGCCGCTTTAGAGCGCTTTCCAAAAGCTAATGTTCTATGCATTAGTTTTGAGCAGTTTACTAACGATTTTGTTGCCGCCGCGCGCAAAGGAGCATTTGACGATTTTCGCAAGTTTTATCGCAGCGCTGATTTGCTTTTGGTTGATGATGTCCAATTTATGATAGACAAAGAAAAAACGCAAGAAGAATTTTTCCATACTTTTGAATTTTTGCATAAAGGCAACAGACAATTAGTTATCACTTCGGACAGACCGCCCAAAGCTTTGGTGGAATTGCAGGATCGCATGATTTCCAGATTTGAGTGGGGGATGATTGCTGACATTAAAAAGCCTGATTTAGAAACCCGCACAGCCATTTTAGAAAGTAAGTGCAGAGAGCGTAATTTTACTTTAAACCATGACATTATTAATTATATCGCAGAAAATATTAAAAATAGCATCAGGGAGCTGGAAGGAGCGCTTAATAAAATTATAGCATGGTATGATTTAAGCCAACTGGCTCCAACAATAGCTTCAACCAAGGAAATTTTAACTAGTCTAATGGTTGATCCTGGCAAAAAGCCGTTGAACCATGAGCGGATTTTAGAGATAGTCGCGGAGTTTTACAATTTAGCTTTAGATGATTTAACAGGATCGTGCAGGAGACGGCAGATTGTGGTGCCGCGCCAGATTGTAATGTATTTAATGAGGATGGAACTCCAATATTCTTATCCAACTATCGGTCAGTACTTGGGAGACAGAGATCACACTACAGTTATGTATGCTTGTCAAAAGATATCCGAGATGATTGAGGAAGAAGAGCGGATTAGGCAGGAGGTGGAGAATATCAGGCAGAGGTTGCGGGGGTAAATATGCAAATAATCGCTGATCTACATGTCCACTCCAAATATTCCCGCGCCACGAGTCCTGATCTAACGCCAGAGGGGCTTTACACGGCGGCTAAAATTAAAGGTATTGATATTATCGGCACCGGCGATTTTACGCATCCGCAATATTTGTCAGAGCTTAAAGAGCAATTACAAGAAAGCCCGGAATATCCGGGATTTTTTTATTTGAAAGAATCATCAATAAGATCAAATGGGTCAAAGTTTCCTATATTTATGCTTACAACAGAGGTGGCTTGCATTTATTCGCAAGACGGCCGCGGGAGGCGCAATCATATAATTATAATAGTTCCAGATTTTAAAACTGCGGATCAATTAATTGTTGATTTATCAGGGCGGGGCGCTAATTTAGGTTCAGACGGACGGCCGATATTAGGCTTGAGTTCAGAGGAATTAGCTAAAATCGCGTTAGACGTCAATAGCCAAAATTTAGTTATTCCCAGCCATATTTGGACTCCCTGGTTTTCCGCTTATGGCTCTAAATCAGGTTTTGATTCTTTAGAGCAATGTTTTGGCTCAATGTCAAAACACATATTAGCGATAGAAACAGGGCTTTCGTCTGATCCGGCAATGAATTGGAGGATTAAAGAATTAGATGATTTTGCCATTATTTCCAACGGCGACGCGCATTCCAGCCGCAAAGTTGCAAGAGAGGCTACTGTATTTGAATTGGAAACCGTTAGTTATCAAAATATCATTAAAGCTCTTAAAAACAGCGCCAAATTAAATAAAACCGATTTGCCCCAAGATTACATTAAATATACTATTGAATTTTACCCGGAAGAGGGCAAGTATCATTGGGACGGCCATCGCGCTTGCGACGTAAGGCTCGCGCCTTGGCAAAGCAATCAAGAGCAAAATATCTGCCCTCATTGCCGCAAGCCTTTAACTTTAGGAGTGATGCATCGCGTGGATCAGCTTTCGTCAAGAACAGAGGAAGAGGCTTTAGCTTATGCGCGCCAATTCCGGCCTGATTTTAAAAAAATCGTGCCTTTGGAAGAGATTGTTGCCGATGCTTTGGGTCAAAATACAGGAACTAAAAAAGTGCGCCAGTTTTACGATCAATTAATCAAAAAAGGGGATAGCGAACTTAAAATTTTGTTGGTTTTATCTTATAGTCAACTAAAAAAAATAACCCTGCCGGAAATAGCAGAGGGCATCAAACGGGTGCGCAATGGCCAAATCCATGTTAATCCAGGATTTGACGGCGCGTTTGGACAGGTAAAAATTTTTACCAAAGACGAGCGGGAGAAAATCGCAGGCGCACAGGCGAAGCTGTTTTAAATGGTGCTCTCAGACGGATTCGAACCGTCATTTCTAGTTCCGAAGACTAGCGCTCTGTCCATTGAGCTATGAGAGCAGGTGTGGTTACATCGCTACATACTCTCTTTTTAATTCCTCCTCTGCTTGCTTAATTTCCATTTGTTTTGCCTGGTAAAATCGCAGAGCAACCATTTTGGCTATTATATCCAAGAGAACCTCGTTGTTGGCGCTGAATTCGTCTGCATTTTTTTTGTCAATTAAAAGAATCGCGCCGATGCGCTTTTGATTGATTGTAAGCGGAAAACCCAAGACCGAGCGATCAATATAATCAACTTGGCATTTTTTATTTGATAAATATTCGCTTGTTGAAAGATTTATTTTATGGCCTTGACTTATGATATTTTCCATCAAATAATCATCATTTAAATTGATTATTTTTTTGACGCCCTCGTTATTAAAATTATCAACATTTATACTGATGATTTTGATTTTATCCGCGTCAGTCTCGCGCAGAGCGACAAGCGCTTTTTGGGCGCTAATGCCTGTTAATAGTATTTTTAAAATCTCGCGGCTTAGCTCATCTGAATTTAAATCATGGGCGCTGATAATTTGTCCGATTTGGAATATAGTCATAATCCGATTAGAAGCGTGGGCAAAATTATCAGAGATGATAGGCAGTAAATTTAACAATAATTTATATTTGATGTTTTCAGGCATTTTGCGGAACAGTTTGCCCGGCATAATCAATAAAACCGCCTCTTTAGAATAAACTTGAGCTGAATGCCCATGCTTGGATTTTGGATCAAAAAGCGAATGTTCGGCGATAAATTCTCCTGGATTGGCAATTTCTATTATTTGATTTGTTGATCCAAATTGCCGCGCAATGGCGATGCGTCCGGAAAGAATTACAAAAAAATTATCTCGCTTTTGATCAATATTAAACACATTCTCTTTTTCACTTAAAGTTTTAGTAAAAGAATTAAGCAGAATTTCTTTTAGCTCATTTTGCTTAAAATCGGCAAAGATTGGGATGGATTTTAGCTGTTTGATTGTAATCATAAAGCAAGCGGATTAAGCATTCGGGATTGTGCGTCTTCTTTGGTAATTAATCCTTCTTCAATTAACCGCCGCAAATCATTGTCCATGCTAATCATGCCTTCATCAGCAGAGGTTTGAATAACGGTTTTGATTTGCGCTATTTTATTTTCGCGGATAAGATTGGATACGGCCGAGTTGTTGATTAAAATTTCTCGAGTAGCAATGCGGCCGCCGTTGATTTTTTTGATTAACTGCTGGGAAATAACCGCGCGCATGCTCATAGAAAGCTGTATTCTGATTTGCGGCTGTTGATAGGGCGGAAACGAATCAATAATTCTATCTACAGTCTGGGCCGCATTTAAAGTATGCAAAGTGGCTAGAACCAAATGTCCGGTTTCCGCCAGAGTAATAGTTGCCGCTATGCTTTCCAGATCTCTCATTTCGCCGACCATAATGACATTAGGATCCTGGCGCAGGACTCGTTTTAGTCCTTGTTTAAAAGATTTCATGTCAGAGCCTAACTGTCTTTGTCTGATAATGCTGTGTTTTGGAGTAAATAGAAATTCAATCGGATCTTCCAAGGTTACGATGTGAGCGCTGCGAGTGGAGTTGATTTCGTTAACCATAGCCGCCAGAGTGGTTGATTTGCCGCATCCAGTGGGACCTGTAACTAAAATTAAACCGTCATTTAATCTAGTTAATTTTTTGGCTATTTCAGGCATCAAAATGTCATCCATAGTAGGAATTTCTTGAGAAACGACGCGCGCCACAAGGCTTGGCGAGTTTCTTTCCCAATGCGCGTTAACTCTAAAACGACCTAGTCCCGGCAGTTCATAAGAAAAATCCAGTTCCCTGTCGTCTTCAAATGTTTTTTTCTGCAAATCGGTAAGCAAGCTGTAGACGATTTCCCTTACCTTAAGCGGAGTAAGAACTGGTTCCTGCAATTCCATTAGATTGCCGTCTATGCGCAAAATTGGAGGTTTTCCTAGAAGAATGTGAACATCAGAGGCTTTTTTCTTTACGGCGATTTTAAAAAGGTTTTTTATATCCATGGGTTTAATTTTTAATTTCTAA
>JBBTVS010000035.1:0-1292 GCA_038078695.1 Patescibacteria group bacterium | reverse complement strand
TAATTTTTAATTTCTAAACAATTTTCAATTTATCAATTTTCAATTAGAAATTAAAACATTAGAAATTATTTAGAAATTAGAAATTGAAAATTAGAAATTAATTTGCTATAATTATATCACAATTTTAAATTTCTCAAAATGCCATTAAAACCTCAATTGCATGAATACTCTTTTTTAGGCTTTTTGCCGGGAGTTTTAGCGCGGCAAGCAAAGTCGCAAATTAAAGAATTGTTTGCAAGCTCTGCTATTTTAGATTTAGCAGTGGCAATGATTTTATTTTTTGAGCCGATTTATCTGTATAATCAAGGATTGTCTTTGCGAGGCGTTATGCTGTTTTATTTAGGGGTTTATTTAGTTTATTTTTTTATAATGCCTTTGGGCGGCAAGTTTGTCAAAAGACACGGTTTTGAACACAGTATTTTGATTGGGAGTTTTCTTTTGATATTGTATTATTTAAATTTGGCATTAGCTGCAAAGTCATTTTATTTTTTGATTCCGGCGGCGGCGTTTTACGCTTTGCAGAAGACTTTTTATTGGCCCGGATATCATGCGGATTTTGCCTGCTACGGGCAAGATCGCGAACAGGGCCGCGAGATTAGCAATATTACAGTGATTATTTCTTTAGTTTTTATTCTGGGACCATTGATTGGCGGAGCTGTTATGTATTTTTTTGGATTTACGGTTTTATTTATTATTGTTAGTTTGCTGATAATTTTATCAAATATTCCTTTAGTTTTGACGCCGGAACGTTTTGAGCCATCCGGTTTTTCTTATAGAGGCGCTTTTCGGCGCTTGTTTAAATCGGAAAATAGGCGCCGTTTTTTTGCTTATTTAGGTTTTGGCGAGGAGTTAATAGCCTTGGCGCTGTGGCCGATTTTTATGTTTGTGATTTTGCGTAATACCCTAAGCACAGGCGCAGTAATAGCTTTGGCTACTTTAATTACCGCTATAATTGTATTATACATTGGCAAGATAGCTGATCAGCGCAGTAAGCGCTCCCTGCTTCGCTTCACCACCGTTATATACGGCATTGGCTGGTTTATCCGCATTTTGGCGCGGGCGCCTTTGGGCGTTTTTTTGCTTGATACTTTTTCGCGCATTGGCAAAGATTCTTTATCCGTGCCTCTTACGGCGATAACTTATAATTACGCGCGCGAACGCGGCATTGTTAAAAATATAGTTTTTTTTGAGATGGCTTTGATTGTCGGCAAAATTTTGTCAATCATGGCGGTTTTATTGATTTTAACATTAGTTCCGTTAGATTTTCAATGGCCGGCGATTTTTGTTTTGGC
>JBBTVS010000034.1:0-7944 GCA_038078695.1 Patescibacteria group bacterium | reverse complement strand
TATTATTACAGCATTGGTCCAATCTGTTTTATCTACAAAATAACAATAATAAGAAATGGAATTAGGCGGCATCAGACTAATTCCTCCTATCGTACTTAAAAAGTTAGCCCATCTTATATCGTCTGGTAATAATTCGCTGGCTGTAGGAAATTTATCTGCGCTAGTAGCAAAAACCCGTAAACCTAAAGCGATTATATTTAGATCATTCATTTTTTTGGCATCTCTTGCTTTAGACACACTTCCTGCAAAACTAACACTACCAATGGTTGCTAAAACACCAATCATACTAATTACAACCATTAGTTCAACAAGGGTAAATCCTATATTGCTGTTAATTATTGTTTTAAATTTTTTAATCATTTATCACCTCCTTTACATAGAACTCGTTATGAGTTGATATTTATTAATATCTGCCATTGCGAGCGCTTTTAATTTTATAGTCCCGGTATCACCCAGCTCGCATACTTCCCTATTTCTAACAAATATTTTATTAAGACCGACTGGCCAAGCAGTTGGGTTAGATTTACTGTCCACGCGTATTTGTTAATTAAATAAAACAAAACAGATAAAATAATAGTTGACCCCAACAAAGATACAAATCCCCCAAGTAGGCGGTTGACTGTTTTTAGAACCGGCAGATCAAAAATTTTATTTGCTATTTTTACCGCAAAAGACAGAAATAAAGATGAGATCCAATAAATAGCGATAAAAGCGATTACTCTGGCTAAATTTTCATTATTTAAAATATAGGGCTGTAAAATCGGCGCTAAAATTTCAAAAAATAATCCGGCCGCTCCGATGCTGATAATAATAGTGGCGATAGCGCCGAGTACCCTGATTAAGCCAAAAAAGAAACCGCAAGCAGTAGCAAAGGCAAGCAGAAATATAATGATAAAATCTATTATAGTCATATATTATTTTTAAATTTATGTATTTGGCCGGCTTCCATTTCTTTAATGGTTTTTACCAGTCCGTTTTCTATCGGAGTAACCGGCAGCCACGCTAATATTTCCTTAGCCCTGCTAATATTCGGTATAGGTTCTGGATCCATGTAAGATAGAGGTTTTTTATATATAATTTTAGAATGGGATTTTGTAATATCAATAATAGCCTGCGCTATATCAGTTAATTTATATAGATGCTCCGCGCCTAAATTTATTGGGCTTGATTCCTCGGAATCCATTAGTTTAATTAAACCGTCTATCATATCATCAATATAACAAAAAGCGTCGGCAGTTTCTTTGTCGCCATAGATAACTATGTCAAGGCTTTGCAAAGCTTTGGATATAAATTCAGGTATAATGCGGCCATCGCGCAGGCGCATTTTAGGGCCATAAGTTTGAAAAATTCTGGCGATTTTAGCTGGAAAGCTAAATTCAGAACCAAAGTACACAACCAAATTTTCGGCAAATCTTTTGCCATCGCTGTAGCAAGAGCGCGGCCCTAAATTTTCTAATCTGCCCCATTGTGTTTCGGCAACCGGCTGATTCTCCGGCGGAACTATGCCGTAAACAGCGCTGGATGAGGCAAAAAGAAAGTTAGATTTAAATTGTTTAGCTAAATCCAGAGTATTTTTAACGGCATAAGAATTAATTAAGCAGATTTGCAAAGGCAGATGTTTGTGATCTTTGGGCGAGCCCGGGCATGCCAAATGGTAAATTTCTTCAATGCCGTAAATTTTAATTTTAAACTTATTCAGTTCGTCAAATTTTTCTAAATTTAGAGGATAAATTAGATCGTGTTTTACAAATTCAAAATTCGGTTTGCGCACGAGCGCTTCTATGTTATAAAAATCGCTGGTAATAAAATTATCTACTATTATAATATTAGTATTTTGGTCTTGGATTAATTTAGCGGCAAGATTGGAACCCAAGAATCCGGCTCCGCCTGTTATTAAAATGTTTTTCATATTTAGTCAATGCGCATAATTTTTTCCGCTCCTTCCAGCGCCGTATCTTTTCCGTCAATCTGCAATTTTAAAGTATAATATTTGATTCCCAATGCGCTGTCTTTAAAATGCACAATAAAAGAAAAATTAGCCGCTGTGCCGGGAGCTATCTCCACAGTTTGCGGTTTACTTAAATGAGACATGTAAATATTTTTATCATTAGTTTCTATTTTTAATGATATTGAGTCCGCAAGCCAGCTTGTGCCGCTGTTATTTTTAATTTTTGCAGTAACAGGCATACTCCCCCACTTTTTTAGTACAGTCAGAGGAATCGCAAGATCAGTTAAAACCGCAGGTTTGGTAGAAGTGACTTGAATTTTTTTATAGAGGGCGCCGCCTTTGATATCTTGATTTTTGTAAGTGAGTTGAAATTTTATTTCGTATAAGCCGGCTTTGCTCGGGGTCTTTATACTTTTATAGAAAGCGGCTATTTGGCTGGGCAGTACATTTTGTGAGTTTTGATAAGTAAATTCCGAAGGGCTAAAATCAAGAGGCTGTCCTAACTTGTCGGTGATTTTTAATTTTAAAAGATGCGGCTGCCAAGTAATGGTTCCTTTGTTTTTAAAACTAATGCTGATCGGCATAAAATTAGACGCTGGAACGGTTGCTGCGATTTGATCATTAATCCAAAGGCTAAAATTATTTGTTTGCAGATTAATAATTTCTAAAGGATCTTGAGGAATAAAATCAACAGGCGCCGCAGCTCGAAGAGCGCGTCTGGCATTCACGAGTCCGCGTCCCATCATTCCTTTTAGTTCTGGATTATAAGACTCTATTTTATCAGCCGTGTCTAAAATTAAAGAGGATATTTGTTTGTTATTATAATTTTTATTAACTGATTTGATAAGGGCTGCCAGTCCAGAGATTTGAGGCGCGGCAAAAGAGGTTCCATTCCAAAAGCCGCTGTACTCCGCGTTAAAAGGCGTCCCTAATTCAGGCTCAATCACTTGAGTGCTTACTATATCTACTGATGGAGCATTGATTTCCAAGCAAGTTTGCCCAAAATTAGAAAACACGGCCTTTTGATTGTTTTGATCCACAGAGCCGACTCCAATAACTAAATCATCAAAAGAGGTTTTAAAGCAAGCCGGATAAATTGGCTGAACATCTAAATTGCCCCCTGACAGCGAAGAATTTCCTATAGCATCATTGCCCACAGCCGCTATTAAAACCGCGCCGGCTTTATAGGCGTATTTTACCGCGTCTATTAACTCTATTGAATAATTAGAGCCGACAAAACTTAAATTGATAATGTCCGCGCCATTGTTTGCCGCATATTTAATGGCTTTTGCCGCTTCTTCTATATTTCCTTCGCCTAAACTGTTTAATGCTCGCAATGGCATAATTTTTGAATTCCAGCTGATGCCGGCTATGCCTTTGCCATTGTGGCCGCTGGCGGCAATGATGCCGGCAACGAGCGTGCCATGGCTGGCTCCTTCTGTGGAATAATCTGCAAATTGCGGATTTGGATCATTATTATTTTCTACAAAATTCCACCCGTGTACATCATCAACATAGCCGTTTTTATCATCGTCTTTATTGTTGTTTGGAATTTCGCCTTTGTTAATCCAAATATTGTCTTTTAAATCAGGATGATCTAAATCTACGCCAGAATCAATTACAGCGATTATTATGTTAGGAGAGCCAATGGAATATTCCCATGCTTGATCAACTTGAGTCTGTTTAATGTAATATTGAGTATCAAAATGAGGGTCATTGGGAATGACTTGTAAAGCGAGCGCTGGGAAAGGAGCGAACATCAAAGACAATATTATGATTGTAAAACTTAGCTTATATATCATCAATTTTTAATTTTTAATTTTCAATTCTCTTAATCCCCGCTCCCAGCGCGTTCAACTTCTCTTCAAACCTTTCATAGCCTCTGTCAATAGTATTTTCTATGTCATGCAAAACAGTTTCGCCTTGAGCCAAAAGGCCGGCGATTACAAACATGCCGCCGGCGCGAATGTTTGGACTCTTGATTTCATAAGCATTCAAAGGAGTAGGACCTATTATAATAGAGCGATGAGGATCGCAGACTAAAGTTTTAGCGCCCATTTTGGCTAATTCCGGAATATGCCTCATCCTGTCTTCAAATAAAGGGTCGTGAATTAAAGATACTCCTTCGCATTGGGTAGCCAGCAGAGAAAAAGGCTCTTGCAGATCCGTTGGAAAGCCGGGATAAGGCAAGGCTTGAATTTTAAAAGATTTTAAATTTTTGTTTTTTTGGGGCAATATTTTTAAATACGATCCTTTAGTTGCATCTTGTCCAATTTCGTATTTAACTCCGATTCGTTTTAATTTATACAGGACTATGCTTAAATCATCAGGATTAAGATCGTAAATTACAATTCCTTTGCCTATTAATGCTCCGGCTACCGCCAATGTACCTGCCTCCAGCATATCTGGAATAATGCGGTGGGCTATTCCGCGCAGTCTAGATACGCCTTTTATTGCGATAATTGAGCCGGGTTTTTCTTCTATTTTAGCTCCGGCCGCATCTAAAAATTTAATTAAATCTCGCACATGAGGCTCGCAGGCCGCTAATTTAATAGTAGTATGTCCTTGAGCCAGCGCTGCCAGCATTATGGCGTTTTCCGTCGCGGTTACGGAAAATTCAGGAAGGGTTATATTAGTTCCTTTTAAGTCTTTTACAGAGATTTCATAGCAAGTCTTCCCTTTTTTATCTTTTATTTTATTGATTTTAGCGCCAAATTGTTTTAAAACGGATAAATGTGTGTTTAACGGCCTGTTGCCTAAGAAGCATCCTCCAGGCTCCGGGATGGTTATTTTTTTAAAGCGGGAGAGCAAAGGACCGACCAACAGAATTGAAGAGCGCATTGTTTTGATGAGTTTTTCGTCAATATTTTTAATGATTGCTCCGGCTGTATTGATTGTTACTTGATTTTTATCAGTCCATTCTGTTTTAGCTCCTAATAGTTTTAGAATATCCAGCATTTTTTCCACATCGGCAACTCTGGGTATGTTATCTAAGATGCATTCTTCTTGAATTAAAAGAGTTGACGCGATTATGGGGGTAGCCGCATTTTTAAAACCGCTTACTCGGTATTCTCCTTTTAAAGTTTTCGGTCCTTGTATAATGAATTTAGACATTGAAAAAAGTTAAAGCTGGGCAAAGAAAAGTTATTCAGCAGTTACATTATTTGTGAATTTCCACAAAATTACATCCCCGGCTCGCACTTTATAACTAGAAACACCCATTTTTGCATACTCTCCGTTAATTAAATATTGCCAATACTTGCTGTCTTGTCCGTTTTTTTTATCTCCTATTTGTTTGATAAATACTCCTAAGTCTCCGCCGTAATCTTGATAGTCAAGATAAATGTTGTTTTTTTCTAAGGTTTCTTGCATTATTGACCATAATGATTGATTTTGAAAATTGAAAATTGAAAATTGAAAATTACTTTTTATTCTATCATCTCCAAAATCAATTTGCAAGATGATGATGTCCGAGTTTTCATTATTATCCTCATCACTATTATTAATGTTTAATTGAGCTGCGTTGTTTCCTTTGTCATTGTTAGATAAGGTATTAGTGCATCCAGTAACAGTAAAGATTGTTATTAAACAAATAATTTTTAATAAAATTTTAGTCATGTGTTTCCAATTAATAATAGCAGTGAGAGTGATCTGAGTGATCAGGACAGTAATGAAAGTTTTGAGTTTTCATCATGGATACTCAAAATCTCCCTTGCCAGCCTCTCATAAGCTTTAGCTCCAGAAGATAAAGGATCATAATTTAAAATTGGCTGGCCAAAAGAAGGAGCCTCTGCTAAGCGCACATTGCGGGGTATCACTGATTTTAAAATTTTATTTGGAAAATATTTGTAAAGATCTTCCATTACGCCTTGGGATAAAACCGTGCGCCTGTCGTACATGGTAATAACGGCCCCTAGAATTTCCAGTTTTGGCTTAAGATGGGCCTTGATTAAATCAATTGTCTGCAATAGTTGTCCTAATCCTTCTAAAGCGTAATATTCCGCCTGCACAGGTATCAACAGTTCGTCTGCCGCCACTAAGCCGTTTATTGTAAGCAATCCTAAAGACGGAGGACAATCTATTATAAGATAATCATATTTATCTTTGACAATGGATAATTTTTCAGCAAGCCTGAATTCCCTTTCCGGATGGCTGACTAATTCAATATTTGCTCCAGCCAAATCATTTCCCGCCGGCGCCAGGTGGAGCCTATCTTCTTCTTCGCCTAATATAATTTTATCTATTGGATGCTCGTCAATCAAAGAATGGTAAATGTTTACTGTTAAATCTTGATGTTTGATGCCGAGTCCGCTTGTGGCATTGGCTTGCGGATCAATGTCAATTAAAAGTATTTTCTTGCCTAAATAAGCTAAGAAGCTGGCTAAATTGATGGCAGTAGTTGTTTTTCCAACTCCGCCTTTTTGATTGACTATGGAGATGATTTTGGGCATGGTTTTAGGCTATTATATTGGCAGGCGAGGAGGGAATCGAACCCGCGATCCCGGTTTTGGAGACCGGAGTTATACCACTTAACTACTCGCCCGTTTGTTAATATTTATGATGCTATTTTACCGCTCCCAAACAGTTCACAGTTTATCATAAGTTTGACTTGGGGACAAGATTTTGATTTAATGATTACTATGGTTCTAAAGTACTATCAGCTAATACTCGGCTGTCAAATGAACAAATCTGATGCGGAGCGCGTTGCTTCGTTTTTAGAGTCGATTGGATTTGTCCAAACCTTTGATGAAAAAGAGGCGAATTTAATTTGCGCGCAAGCTTGCTCTGTGCGGCAGTCAGCGGTTGATAGGATTAAAGGGCGGGTTGATAGATGGAGAGCGGAGCAAAAGCGGCGTCCTGCTTCCAATTTTTTAATGACAGCGCTTACTGGCTGTGTTTTGCCGGCGGATCGTAAAATTTTTGAGAAACAATTTGATTTGGTGTGCGAGACAAATCATTTAAGGCAAGAATTGGTCCAGAGAATTAACGGTTTGACCACTGTCCCTACAAAGAGGCTAGCAGGCAAGAACAGCGTAGAAATTACCGATGACGACTTTTTTGCTCTCGCGCCTAAATACAGTTCCAAATTTAGAAGCTACATTCCGATTCAAACAGGGTGCAACAATTTTTGCACTTACTGTGCTGTTCCTTACACCAAAGGACCTGAGCAATATCGTCCGTACACAAAAATTGTTCAAGAAGTGAAAAATTTAGTTAAACAAGGCTATAAAGAGATAACTCTTTTAGGTCAAAATGTGAACACTTATTGTGATCAAGTGAAAAGTCAAAAAGTTCAATTTGCCGATTTATTAAAGTTAATCAATGATATTCATGGTGATTTTTGGATCAGGTTTATTAGTTCTAATCCATGGGATATGAGTGATGAGATAATCAAGGCAGTTGCTGAATGTCAAAAGGTCTGTGAGTATGTTCACTTGCCTTTGCAGTCTGGGAGTGATAAAATTTTAAAAAAGATGAATCGGCGCTACAGCCAAAAAGAATATTTGACATTGGTTGATAAAATTCGCGCGCAAATTCCTAATGTTGCTGTTACTTGCGATATAATAGTCGGATTTCCATGTGAAACAGAAAAAGATTTTTTAGAAACAGCTAAAGTAATGGAAAAAGTCAAATTTGACATGGCCTATATTGCCCGCTACTCCCCTCGCCCAGGCACTGTTGCTGCTCGTTTTATGAAAGACAATGTGTCAACAAAAGAAAAAAAGAGGCGTGAGCGGGAATTAGAGCGTATTTTGCGCCAGAGCGCGCTGGAGAGGAATCAAGAGTATGTTGGGAGAGAAGTAGAGGCGCTGGTGGAAAAAGTTAAAAGTAATCCGCCTACGGCGGAAAAAGTGAAAAGTTCAAGTCAAAAGTCAAAAGTTTTGTTTGGGAAAACGAGGACATTTAAGACAGTCAAATTAATGTCTGATAGGGATTTGACAGGTCAGATAATTAAGGTTAAAATTACAAAAATTAGAGAATTTGGTCTGGAGGGT
>JBBTVS010000033.1:0-5007 GCA_038078695.1 Patescibacteria group bacterium | reverse complement strand
TAAATTTTCAGGCTGTTGCGAAGGGAATGAGTGTTTAAAAAAGGGGGACTTGACACCCAAATGCTTAAAATTTCCAAAGATTTTATTTTTTGTCGCTCAAAATGGGCGGTTCTGCCGACAAAATTATCTTTGGATAAGTATGTTGGGTCAATCAGAACCGTCCTTTTGGTTTTTAAATTACAATTACTATGAAACAACCAACTTCCGCAATTAAATATTTTCTTTATGCTCGCAAATCATCAGAGAGCGAAGACAGGCAAGTTCAGTCAATTGACGACCAAATAAATCGGCTCAAGCAACTTGCGAGCGATTTGAATCTGGAAATCAAAAAAAATTACACCGAAGCGAAAACAGCCAAGAAGCCAAATAATCGCCCGGTTTTTGATGAAATGATACAAAGAATTGAAAATGGCGAAGCTGACGGCATTTTGTGCTGGCAGATAAACCGCTTGTCCCGTAATCCGATTGATAGTGGAAAATTAAGCTGGCTATTGCAACAAGGAACACTCAAATCAATTCAAACCATAGATCGTGAATATCTGCCAGCAGACAATGTGTTGCTCTTTAGCGTGGAAAGCGGAATGGCCAATCAATTTGTTTTAGACCTAAGCAAGAACACTAAAAGAGGAATGGAAAGCAAACGCAACAAGGGCTGGTTGCCTCACCTTGCGCCATTGGGCTACTCAAATGACATAGTGAATAAAACAATTGTTAAAGACCCGGAGCGGTTTAATTTAGTGCGGAAAATGTGGGAGTTGATGTTAACAGGAAATTATCTGCCTCCCAAAATTTTAAAAATAGCCAACAACGAATGGGGATTTAGAACCAAAAAGCTAAAGAAAAAAGGAGGCAATAAACTATCTGCAAGCGGTATTTATAGAATTTTTACTAATCCGTTTTATACAGGAATTATTGAGTCTAACGGAAAAACTTATCAAGGCAACCACGAGCCAATAATTACTTTGGAAGAATACGACCGAGCGCAAATGTTGCTTGGCAGAAAAGTCAAATCTCGCCACAAAAAACATCTTTTCTCATATACAGGCATAATAAAATGCGGAGAATGCGGTTGCCTTATTACAGCCGAAAAGAAAACTAAATACATTAAAACAACCAACTTGCTGCAAAACTACACTTTATCAATGGCGATTTGCAGACTAAAAAGGAAATCTTGGCGGCTTTAGGTTCGGACTTTAACTTAAAAGACGGAAAACTTTTTATTCAAGGCAATAAATGGCTACAGCCGATTGCCAACGGGTATCCTGCGTTAGAACAGGAATATCTAAGGTTAGAACCAGCAGAAAATGGCTTGAATAAAACAAAATCAGAGGCTTTTGCCTCTGTTCGTGCACATTGGGGTGGCAGACGAGACTTGAACTCGCAACCGTCGGGACCACAACCCGATGCTCTGCCAATTGAGCTACTGCCACCATACTAGCTATAGTCTATAAATAACAAGTCTTTTTGTCAATGTATTTTAAGGGTTGACACTATTAAATATTTCTGCTAAGTTATATTTATTAAATCTGATCTAGCAAAATAACAATTGTTTCTGGGAGCTTAGTTAATTTATAAACTTTCATCCCTGGGAAACTAAACGCATGTCAATTTTTTCCTATCTTAATTAATAGGAATAAAAAAAGAAAAATCCTTTACTGATAAGGATAAAGGGTTTTTTTGCTTTTTTATTATGTCCAAGCGCAAATTTTTTACTACTATCCATGAGATTGAACCGCTACCTGATTTAATTAGTATACAAAAAGACTCTTACGCTTGGTTTTTTAAGCAAGGGCTTGGAGAACTTTTTGAAGAAGTCTCTCCAATTAAGGATTTTATCGGCCGCGATTTAGAACTTTGGTTTTTAGATTATTATTTGGACGAACCCAAATGCAGCGAAGAGGTAGCGCGCGAAAAAAATTTAACTTATGAGTCAGCCCTGCGCATTAAAGCTAAATTGATTAATAAAAAAAATAAAAACGCTCAAGAGCAGGAAATTTTTTTAGGCGATTTTCCTTTAATGACGGATAACGGCACTTTTGTTATTAATGGCATTGAGCGCGCGGTGGTTTCTCAATTAATCCGTTCTGCCGGCATATTTTTTTCCTCTATTGCCCGTAAGGAACGCAATTATTATGGCGCTAAAATCATCCCTAACCGCGGAGCTTGGCTGGAAATAGAAACATCTAACAAAGATATTATATGGGTTAAGATAGATCGCAAACGCAAAATAGCCATTACTTCTCTTTTGCGGGCTTTTGGTTTTGGTTCATCCCAAGAAATTATAGAGCTTTTTAAAGATGTGGATAATAATCCGGAGCATAAATATATAGAAGCAACTTTAGATAAAGACAATTCTAAAGATCAAGCTGAAGGCCTGATTGAGGTTTATAAAAGGATCAGACCCGGCGATTTGGCTACTCCGGAAAATGCTAAAAGTTTAATTTGGGCAACGTTTTTTGATTTTGATCGTTATGATTTTGGAAAAGTCGGCCGCTATAAAATCAACCGCCGTTTAGGATTGAACATACCCATAGACAAAGAACATAGAATTTTGCTAAAAGAAGATTTGATAAGCATTATTAAAGAAATTATCCGTTTAAACAATAGCCAAGAGCCGGGAGATGACATTGATCATCTGGGCAACCGCCGCGTGCGCACAGTTGGAGAATTATTACAAAATAGAGTAAGAGTGGGAATGGCTAGAATGGAGCGGGTCATAAAAGATAGAATGTCAACTTACGAAATAGACAACCTTACTCCATCGCAGTTGGTCAATTCCCGTCCTGTAAGCGGCATAGTGCGAGAATTTTTTATGTCTTCAGCTTTAGCGCAATTTATGGATCAAACCAACCCTTTGGCTGAATTAGAGCACAAGAGAAGGCTTTCAGCTATGGGACCGGGCGGTTTATCGCGTGACAGAGCTGGATTTGAGGTTAGAGACGTACATCGCACCCATTATGGACGGATATGCCCGATTGCCACGCCAGAAGGTCCTAATATCGGCTTGGTCGGGCATTTGGCCTGCTATGCCAGAGTTAATGAATATGGATTTTTAGAGACTCCTTATCGTAAAGTTCTAAATAAAGTAAAAAATGATGGTCAAGAAGCCGTGGGTGAAGTATTGCGATTGGATATGAAAGACGAAAAAGGCAAAATAGTTGCTAAAGAAGATCAAAAGATTACTAAAGAGACAGCTTTAGAATTAAAAAAAAGAATTAATGACGAATTCCTGGCCGTTAGACCAAGAGTAACTCAAGAAATTATTTATATTGATGCTATGCTGGAAGAAAAAGGAACTACTATTCCCGCCACTACCAAAATAGACGAAAAAGGTTTTCTGCGCGATAAAAAAGTGGAGATGAGATTTAAAGGAGAGCCGAGATTTGATTATGCGTGGAAAGCTGACTATATGGATGTTTCTCCCAAGCAAACCCTATCTATCTCTACTGCTTTGATTCCTTTCTTAGAACATAATGATGCTGTCCGCGCTTTAATGGGAACAAACATGCAAAGACAAGCCGTGCCTTGCATCAAGCCTCAAGCTCCCTTAGTCGGCACTGGAGTAGAAGCCGTCACAGCTTATAATTCCGGACATGTATTAATAGCTAAAGAGTCTGGCACGGTAAAAGAAGTTAGCGCAGATCGAATCATAACAAAAGGCGCAAAAGAAACATTAACCACATATAAATTAACTAAATTTAAACGTTCTAATGCTTCTACTTGTTTAAATCAAAAGCCAATAGTGTATATAGGAGAAAAAGTTAAAAAAGGGCAAGTTATTGCCGATGGGTCATCTATAGAAAATGGCGAATTAGCTTTAGGGCAAAATGTATTAGTAGCTTTTATGCCTTGGGAAGGATGGAATTTTGAAGACGCGGTTATAATTTCAGAACGTTTAGTCAAAGACAATACCTACACCTCTATCCACATTAAAGATTATACTATTGATGTGCGCGATACTAAATTAGGGCCTGAACAAATAACTCGCGATATTCCTAATCTGTCTGAAGAACGCATGAAAAATCTAGATGAAGATGGCATTATATGCATTGGAGCAGAAATAGAATCAGGCGATATTTTAGTGGGCAAAATTACTCCTAAGGGAGAAACAGAGCTTTCGGCGGAAGAAAAGCTTTTGCGGGCGATTTTTGGCGAGAAAGCTAAAGATGTTAGAGACTCGTCTCTTTATTTGGAACATGGAGAGAAAGGCAAGGTAGTGGATATTAAAATATTTGCCCGCGAGAATGGGGATAAATTATCTGCAGGGATTATTAAAAGCATTCAAATTTCCGTGGCTAATTTGCGCAAGGTCCAAGTAGGAGATAAAATGGCTGGCCGTCACGGCAACAAAGGAGTAATTTCTAAAATTTTGCCGGTTGAAGATATGCCTTTTTTGGCAGACGGCACCAATATAGATATTATTTTAAATCCGCTTGGAGTAGCCAGCCGTATGAATTTAGGGCAAATCTTAGAGACGCATTTAGGATTGGCTGCCCATACTTTAGGTTACAAAACAGCCTCTCCTGTAATGGACGGCGTGCCTGAAGAGATGATTAAAGAAGAATTGGAAAAAGCCGGTCTTCCTCGAGACGGCAAGCTGCAGCTGTATGACGGCAGAACAGGAGAACAGTTTGAACAAAAAACAACTATTGGAATAATGTATATGCTTAAATTAAACCATTTAGTTGATGACAAGATTCACCAGCGTTCCATTGGTCCATACTCTTTGGTAACGCAACAGCCTTTGGGCGGCAAAGTTCGTTTTGGCGGCCAACGTTTTGGCGAAATGGAAGTTTGGGCACTAGAAGCTTATGGAGCAGCTTATAGTTTGCAGGAAATGCTGACTATTAAAGCAGACGATGTTCCTGGCCGCAGCAAGGCTTATGAATCAATAATTAAAGGAAGAACCATAGATAAAATTAACTTGCCAGAATCTTTTAACGTGTTATTAAGAGAAATTAAGGGTTTATGCTTAAATGTAGAATTGCTAAAAGATGGCAAGGAAGT
>JBBTVS010000032.1:0-11693 GCA_038078695.1 Patescibacteria group bacterium | reverse complement strand
AATCCAACAGGCGTGCCAAGCGCAACAGGCGTCAAAGTAGCTTCTTTAGTGCTTACTGCCGGCGCTGGCGAGGATGTTACTGTAACGCAGATAGTTGTAGGCGATGATTCAGCTGATGCTTCTTGGGATTTTGGCGATTGGTTCCAGAATCTTAAATTAAAGAATGGCACAACCGAGTTAAGCACCACGCAAAGCAATTTATCTGATACTGCAGGCGCGGATTTTTCCTTTAGTTTAAGCCCGTCAGTTAAGATAGTTAAAGGTAATCAATATGTAGTGGATGCTTATGCTGATATTTTGTCCAGCGCAACTGGTGCTTATGCCGACGCGAGCGTTGGTCTGGAATTTGTGAGCGCTACTGCGACCGGCGATAACACCGGAGCAGATGCCAGCTATTCTACAGCACAAGATTTGCAGACCATTTACATTTCCTCTACCGGCACTTTAGACATTACTGCTGATTCAGCCACCCCGACAGCCGGACAATTAGTAATGGGTTCAACTGATATAGAATTAGCTAAATTGCAATTTACCGCCGGCATTTCGGAAGATATTAATGTCTCGCGGATAAAAATCAGCGATACTACCACCGGTTACAACGGTAGTTTGTCCAACATCAAATTATTTGATGGCACAACGCAGATTGGTTCAACAATAGCTGCCTTTAATGCTAGTAATGCTGCAGAATTTTTGTTAGCGACAGATTGGGTTATTCCTAAAGACACAACTAAAGTGTTGACGATTAAAGCCTCGGTTAATGGCTATCCAAATGCGACTTCAGGCGGCACAATTACTTTAGCCGTAAGCGCCGCTGCAGATGTTGACAGCCGCGGGGCTGGTTCTGGTAGCAGTATTGGCGAGACTGTAACTGCGGCCACTGGAAATGCCATGGACATTTATCGCACCTCGTTAGTAGTTGATAAAGGCGCCAGCTCGCCGACTGGTGACTCGGTTGCGAGCGGCAATGCGACTGTTTTAGAGTTCGCGGCTACAGCAGGTACTGGCTATGATGCGGTATTAAATGCAGCAGCGATTACAATGAGCGGTTCTGTTGATATGACTGGCACAGCCAGCGCTAATCTGTATAAGAAGACCGATTTAACCACTGCTTTAGCCACAGAGTCTTATAAGTCTATTAGCGCAAGCACGACTGCAGGCACTACTACTACTTTCTATGTGGCAGACGGCGACTTTGACGGCGTGCCTATTGGCGCAAATATCTGGCTTAATGATGCTGACGCTACTGCCACTGAAGCAGAAGTGGTTAGTTATAGCGGGGCAACTGGATTAGTAACCTTTACTCCAGCCATTACCGGCTTTAATGCAGGCACTAACTTTACCGCTACTTACTATCCATTACAACCTGGCACTGGCAAGTTATACTTTGGCGCGCAAACTACTTTAGGCGCTAATGTTACAACTGCAGATACTACAATTACAGTAAGCAGCACAGACGGCTTTGCCGCTGGCGATGCTATAACTGCAAAGGGCTATTCTGCTACAGGCACAGAAGTTACAGGCACAGGCACTATTAAGAGTTTGACTGCCACGGTTATTACATTAGATAGCGCAATTACTGTTACAAACGGACCAATTAGTTATGCTTACTTGAATACTGCGGCCAATGCGGTTGCCAAGGGTCAAAAGAGCGCAGGCATAGTCTATACCACATTAAATGCTAATGCTGTGAACGAGACGATCGCCGCTGGTTCTACCAAGACCTTTGTGGTTAAAGGAGATACGACAGGCGCCACTCTTAATGAGAATTTAAGAGCAGATATTGCGGCTATTGCTGATCTAAATTGGGACGACACTGTTAATTATGGTATTACAACTAATACCTTGAATCTCCCAGTTACCGGCGGTACTCTAACCTACTAGTTTTCAGAGTTTAAGTTTCGCGATAGCTTCTAAATCGCAAACACCCCCCGATTTTACATCGGGGGGTTGTTTTATTATAATTTGACTATAAAGCTGAATTTGTTATTATTAAAACAAGATGAAAAAGTTAATTATTTTTGTTATAATTTTCGCGCTAATTTTGGGGGGTGTTTTTTATATTTTTTTAACAAATAGAACAGGAGAACAGGTGCAGGGATTAGTCTGTTATAAAGGCAGTAAGTTTAGAAAATCAACAGGAATAGTTATTACTGATGAATTAAAGGATAAATATAGGAGTCAAATTAAAGAATTGTCGCAAAATTTAGTTAGCGCGGAAAATTTTTTTAATCTTGGCATGGTTTATCGTAATCTAGATGAACTAAACAAGTCATGCGAGATGTTTTTGAAGAGCATTGAGTTAGACGCAAACGCTTTTTTAACTTTTTCCGCTTTAGGCACTGTTTATCAAGAAATACAGGATTATCAGCAGGCAGAGCAGGCGTTTAAGAAAACTATAGAGCTAAACTCTGAAGATGCGAATACTTATGTTAAATTAGCCTTTCTATATCGCGCCAATTTAAATAAAACCAAAGAAGAGATTATTGATTTTTACGAAAAGTCAGTGGTAACTACATCAGGCAATGTAAATTTAGCTAGAGATTATGCCAGTTATTTAGAAGAAGTAAAAGAATATCAAAAGGCTATAGAAATATGGGAGGCGTTGATAGAGAGAGGAAGCGGGGATCCGGAAATTATCAGCAAGAAAATAGAAGAATTAAAGAGCAAACTTTGACACTCGGGCGCGGTTTGGTATAATGGGGTCAGAAATGCAGTAATTATGCGAGACAAAAAAACCAAGCAAAAAATTTACTGCTATGTTGATGAGACAGGGCAAGATCCGCGTTCTGACATTTTTATTGTAGTAGCAGTAATAGATGATACAGAACAAAATTTTCTCCGTTGCCAGTTAAAAAATATTGAGGCCTCAATTAAAATCGGTAAAAGAAAATGGAAAGATGCAAAAAGACATATCAAATACTTAAAGCGAAGTAGAAAGTATCTTGAACGAGTTTTAAAGAATAAAATTGCTACTGTGTATTTTAAACATTTTATTAAACAGGTCCTTTATTATGATGCTATGATTGAAGTGATAGAAAAAGCGATTAAAAAAGAAGCTAAAAGAGATTATAAAGCGATTATTTACATTGACGGCATTGATCGTAAGAACGCTGAACGAGTAGGCAATATCTTAAAACAGCATAAGATTAAATCACAAAAGCCAAGAAAAGCTACAGATGAGAGTGAATCTTTAATTAGATTAGCAGATCGCTGGGCCGGTTGCATTAGAGGAGTTTTTGAAAAGAACAAAGATGATTTAATAATTTTTAATCAAGCTAAGAAAAGTAATTATTTGTGTGAAATAATAAAATAATCCCGATTGCTCGGGACTGATAACTGGCTATTCCGAATTGACGGAAACCTTCTACGCCTATGCGGCGAGCCTTCGCCAGTATCGTTTATTTAATGGCATAATAGCATGAAGCTAAAAAGGTTGTCAAGGCCAGTTTGACACTCGTGCGCGGTTTGGTATAATGGGGGTATGGGAAAGATGACAAAAACGCAAGTAAAAAAGATCGTAGAATATTGACAAAAAATTGCTAAACGAGATTATGACACAATGCGCGCTCTTTTTAAGATTAAGCGCTACCCGGAGAGCTTATTTTACGGACACATTATTTTAGAAAAAATGTTAAAAGCATTGGTTGTGCAGAATACTAAAAAAGGATCGCCGTATACTCATGATCTGGTTAGATTACAACAATTAGCAGAATTAGATTTAAAACTTGAAGAGATTGAGTTTTTAAAAGAGGTTAATAATTTTAACATTCGCGCTCGTTATCCTGATTATAAATTAAAATTTCATAAACTGTGCACTAAACAATTTGTTGAAAAAATGTTAGGGAGTATTAGCAAGTTATATAAAAAATTATGTCAAAAAATCAAGTAAAAAAAATAGTTAGACAATATGCAGATAAGCTGAAAATAGAGAATTATCCCTATTCAGCAGTTTATCTTTTTGGCTCCCATGTATGTGGCAATGCTCATCAATGGAGCGATATTGATGTGGCTGTGATTTCTAATAAATTGAGAAGAAATTGGTGGGAAAATGAGATAAGATTATCAAAGTTAAGTTTAGGCATTGATTATCGTATAGAACCACACGGCTTTACCCCAGAAGATTTTAAAGACGCGTGCGATCCAATGGTGCAGGAAATTAAAAAAACAGGCATTAGAATAGTGTAAGACTGTCAATCGTGCCGTACACAAAAGAGCAACTTTCGCGATAGCTTTAAAAATCGCGCCGCAGCCCCCGGATTTTACATCCGGGGGTTTGTGTTTTTTGGCAGGTTTGACACAAAAATAAGGTTTGATATAATTGGAGTGATGAATAAGATATATAAAAAATGGGTGCCGTATATTAAGCGCGATCTTAGAGCGGCAGGTACTTTATATAAAAGTTCAATTCATAGCAAGTCAAACAGTTGGCATGATTGGACATTGGTGATTTGGCATTGTCATCAAGTGGTGGAGAAATCTTTAAAGATGATTATAGTAGCTAAAGATTTTGAACTTCTTAAAATTCACGATCTTCCAAGATTGTTAGAGTTGGCGAATCTTACAGGTATTCCTTTAAAATGGAAAGAGACTTTGCATCAATTAAATCAATATTATATGCCGACAAGATATCCTGATTTACCATTACAAAAGTCTTATCCTAAAGCTACCGCAAAGATAGCAAAAACTTTTTTGCAGTTTAGCAAAAAAATATTTATATGGGCGCAAGAGCAAAGTTTCCTAAAAAAATCATAAATGCGTATCTGGAAAAAATCCGCCGACAAATTGCGGTTGAAGGTGTTTTGTTATTCGGGTCTCACGCTTACGGCATGCCGAATAAACATAGCGATGTTGATTTAGCTATTATATCATCAGATTTTCAAACAAAGATTAAAGATCGTTTATTTTGGCTTTCTTGGCAGAGAGAGGGTGTAGCCACATCTATTGCCATGGATGTGATTGGTTACACGCCAGAGGAATTTGAACGGATAGAAGAAGAATCTGCTATTATGTCGTATGCTAAAAAACATGGCAAGTGGCTGTACAGAGCTGAATAAAATTGTTGCCTAAATCGCGCCGCAGCCCCCTGCAAATTTGTAGGGGGTTTGCGTTTTTAGGCCAGGTTTGACACTCGGGCGCGGTTTGGTATAATGGGGTCAGAAATGCAGTAATTATGCGAGACAAAAAAACCAAGCAAAAAATTTACTGCTATGTTGATGAGACAGGGCAAGATCCGCGTTCTGACATTTTTATTGTAGTAGCAGTAATAGATGATACAGAACAAAATTTTCTCCGTTGCCAGTTAAAAAATATTGAGGCCTCAATTAAAATCGGTAAAAGAAAATGGAAAGATGCAAAAAGACATATCAAATACTTAAAGCGAAGTAGAAAGTATCTTGAACGAGTTTTAAAGAATAAAATTGCTACTGTGTATTTTAAACATTTTATTAAACAGGTCCTTTATTATGATGCTATGATTGAAGTGATAGAAAAAGCGATTAAAAAAGAAGCTAAAAGAGATTATAAAGCGATTATTTACATTGACGGCATTGATCGTAAGAACGCTGAACGAGTAGGCAATATCTTAAAACAGCATAAGATTAAATCACAAAAGCCAAGAAAAGCTACAGATGAGAGTGAATCTTTAATTAGATTAGCAGATCGCTGGGCCGGTTGCATTAGAGGAGTTTTTGAAAAGAACAAAGATGATTTAATAATTTTTAATCAAGCTAAGAAAAGTAATTATTTGTGTGAAATAATAAAATAATCCCGATTGCTCGGGACTGATAACTGGCTATTCCGAATTGACGGAAACCTTCTACGCCTATGCGGCGAGCCTTCGCCAGTATCGTTTATTTAATGGCATAATAGCATGAAGCTAAAAAGGTTGTCAAGGCCAGTTTGACACTCGTGCGCGGTTTGGTGTAAAATAAAAATCAACGAATATGAAAACACATAATTTTCGCATTATAATTGAACAAGATGAAGATGGCATTTTTGTAGCTAAATGTCCATCTCTTCCCGGCTGCCATACTCAAGCTAAAACATATGAAGATGTTGTGAAAAGAATAGAGGAAGCCATTGGGCTTTATTTAGAAGTTTTAAAAGAACGCAAACAGGAAGATTTTATATTTCAAACACATCAGCCAAAATTTGTTGCTTGGCAGGATTTGGCAGTGGCAATATGAGCAAGTTTTCTCCGATTGATCCGCGCAAATTAATTAAAATTATCAAAAAGATTGGCTTCCAAAAAGTGCACCAAAAAGGAAGTCATGCTTTTTTTGAGCATCCGGACGGCAGAACCACTGTTGTGCCAATGCATTATGGCGAAGATATAGGAAAGGGATTGTTGAGAGACATTTTGAAAGACATTGAATTAACAGTGGATGACTTTAATCAATTAAAAAGATAACAAAACTTTCGCGATAGCTTTAAAAATCGCGCCGCAGCCCCCTGCAAATTTGCAGGGGGGTTTGCGTTTTTTGGTCAGGTTTGACACTCGGGGGCCGTTTGGTATAATGGGGGTATGAGCAAAATCCAAGTAAAAAATATTATAGAATATTGGCAAAAGACAGCAGCGCATGATTATAAAACAATGCTTTGGCTTTTAAAAGGCAAACGCTATTCTGACGCGTTATTTTACGGACATATTATTTTGGAGAAAATTCTAAAAGGGCTGGTTGTTGAGGAAACCAAAAAGCCGGCGCCGCATATCCATAATCTAACCAAGTTAGCTGAAATAAGCGGTTGTCCATTAACCGAAGATCAATGGCGCATTTTAGATGCGACTAATAAGTTTAATATAAGATGTCGTTATCCTGATTATAAACTACGGTTTTATCAGCAATATAATAAACGCACAATAGTTAAACCAGAGATAGATAAAATCCAAAGATTATACCAAATATTATGGAAAGAGTTAGAACAAAAAATCAAATAAAAAAGATAGTCAAACAATATGTTAAGGAGTTGCAAAATGCAGAATATCCTTTTTCTGCCGTTTATTTATTTGGTTCATATGCAAATGGCATACCGCATAAATGGAGCGATATTGATGTAGCGGTGGTATCCAATCGTTTAGAGAGGAGACGAAATGCAAATGAGGATTTATTATGGTACATTAGGCGAAGAGTGGATTCTATGATAGAACCAATCGGCTTTACACCAGGAGACTTCCAAGATGAATGCGATCCAATGGTGCAAGAGATTAAGAGGACTGGAATTAGAATAGTATAAGGCCGTAAGCTGTTTGGTATAATGGGAGCAAGATAAACATTTAACAATTTTACTATGCAGAAAACATTGCGATACAATATAATATTTAGACCGGAACCAGAAGGCGGTTTTACTGTTTTTGTTCCTTCTTTGCCAGGATGCATTACTTATGGCACGAATTTAAGAAATGCGCGGAGAATGGCAGAAGACGCTATTCATGGATATTTGGTTAGTCTGAAAAAACATCAAGAGCCCATACCGCAAACTGACGCGGAGTTTTTAATGTCCTTTATAGAATTACAGGCATTAGATAAGACCTTTGCTTATGCTTAAACTGCCTGTTTTGACATCAAAACAGATTATTAAAGTTTTAAAAAAGAAAGGATTTGAGTTGGATCATATTACAGGTAGCCATTATATTTTTTATCATTCTTTGTATAAACGAAGAGTTGTAATCCCTTATCATTTTAAAGATTTGCCAAAAGGCACTTTGTTAAGCATTCTTAAACAAGCCGGGCTTGATAGAGAAGATGTTATATAGCTTTTTTTCGCGACAGCTTCTAAATCGCGCCGCAGCCCCCGGATTTTACATCCGGGGGTTTGCGTTTGGGTTGCGTTTTTGTTATCATATAGGCAAATGAAAAAAATCAACATAGAAAAAATTTTACTTTGGATTGTGCGCGCCGGGCTTTGCGCGAGCCTTGTGTTGCCTTTTATCGTAAGCAAGCAGACGCTTTTTCCGCACATTTTTGGCCGGGCTCTATATTTTCAAATTTTAATAGAAGTTTTATTGCCGTTTTGGGCGGCGTTGGTTTGGTTTTGGCCCCAATATAGACCAAAAGTGACCTGGTCAGCTCGTCTGACCAGGTCACCGCAGGCTTTACTCAATTGGTCCATTCTCGCATTTTTTGCCGCGCTAATTCTCTCAACTTTGCTCGGCGCGGATTCGGTTAGAAGCTTCTGGGGAACCCAAGAGCGGATGACCGGAGTATTTACTCTTTTACACTTCGGATTTTTTTATTTTATGCTAATTTCGGTTTTCCGCAGTCAAAAAGATTGGCTTTGGTTTTTGAGGGGATTGATTGTTGCTGGCATAATTATCAGCTCGCATATTTTTATATATTTTGGGTTGTTTAAAGGCAATTTTCTAAGAGGCGAATCAGCAAGTTTTTGGTTTGGCAATAAAGGACTGGCTGGCAGTTTTTTGCTGTTTTTCGTATTTTTAACGCCAGTATGGTGGTTTTACGAGAGAATGGAGAAGACAAAATTTATTCAAAGAATCATTTTTTTAGTTTTTGTTTTAACAGAATTTATATTCTTAGGCGCAGTAATAACTAATGCGACACGCGCCGTATGGGTGGGCTTGTTTATTGCCGCAATTCTCGGTTTATTAATTTTGTCTTTCTCCTTCAAAAACAAAACGGGAAAGTCAAAAATTTACAAAGGCAGTTTTTTGACCGTCGTAATAGTTTTGATGTTATTCAGCGCTTTGACTGTCTTTGGCAAACTGCCGACCCAGCTTTATCAAACATTTCCTTTGCTAAATACGGCAAGATCAATTGTAACTACTTTAAATGCTGATAATACCCGCATTATGTCTTGGACGCAGGGATTGCGATCTTTAAAATCAAAACATATTTTGTTCGGCTATGGTCCGGAAAATTATTATATAGCGCATAACAAGCCGTTTAATATTAAAGTGTCGCAACTGCGGATGTATGATGTTATGTTAGATTTTGACAAAGCCCATAATCAGCCGCTAGAAAATTTGGTGGATATGGGAATTATAGGTTTTCTGGCTTACATGTTGATTTTTGTAGTAGTAGTTTGGATGAGCTTTAAATTACCAATTACCAATTACCAATTACCAATTATATTATTATTTATCGCTTACTTTATTCATCTTTTATTTACTTTTGACACCCCAAGTTCGTATTGGCTGTTTTTTATCAGTTTGGGGCTGGTATATTATACTATGACATTGTCAGACGAACCTCGAATCGCTCTGGTTCGGGGCAAACTGACCAGATCATTTAGTTCGTCTAGAGACATTATTGGCGCAATTTTAATCACTGTTTTGATTATTATTATTCCAATATCGCTTTATTTCATTAATTTTAAATCATATAAGGCAAGCAATAAAACAGCCATTGCCCAAGCCGCTGCTAACGCAAGCCAGCCAATTGAAACAAGTTTTAATTTTTATTATCAAGCCTTGCAGGAAAAGTCTGTATTTGCTTTTGAGATTAGAACAATGATGGCTATGGAAGTTTTGGAGAACATTAAACAGTATGATCCGCGGACAAGAGATATGTTGATGTATACAGCGGCAGAATTGGAGAAGAACAGTAAAAACAGCTATCATTCGCAATTAATGTTAGGAACGATCTATAATTTGTTAAGCGCGGCGGATCAGCGGTATTATAGTCAAGCTTTAGAAGCATTGATGAGAGCTCAAGCATTAGCGCCAAGCCGCCATCAGCCATATACGGAGCTTTTTTCCGCTTATTTAGGATTGAATAAATTTGACGATGCGCGGCAGGCTGTAGAAAAGGCGTTAGAGGTTGGTTATGAGCCTAAAATAGCGCCGCAATTTTTAGGATTGGCTTTTATTTACGGTCAAACAGGTTATTTAGATCAATCGTTGCAATATTATCAAAAGGCATTAGAAATAGAGCCGCAAAATATAAAGATTTTAGGTTCAATCGCGGCTTTGCATAAAGAGATGGGCAATAAAGAAAAAGCCAGGCAAGCGGCGGAGCAGATATTAAAGATAGAGCCGGCAATGGAGGGGGAAGTGAGGGAGTTTTTAGAAATATTAGAGTGAGAATTTTTATTTATTATTCTTTATTTTTTATTCATTTAGTTCGCCGTCATTTTTGTTAATTCTGTTTTAAGTTCCTCCGCGATTTTTTCTTTTTTCGCCAATTCAATCAATCGCTCAATATTTTCAAAAAATATTTTTTTGTCTGCGACAGCATTATTTTTAGCGACGAATATTTTTTGATGCCGGGTAGCGTCCATATTTTCGCGATCAGTTAGAATTTCTTCAAACAGCTTTTCTCCGGATTCAGGCTTTGTAAAAATGATTGGAATGTCGCGATCTGGTTCAAGCCCGGCAAGTCTAATCATTGTTTTAGCTAATTCCAATATTTTAACAGGCTGTCCCATATCCAGAACAAAAATTTCTCCTCCATCCCCTAAAGCCGCGGCTTGCAGAACTAGAAGTATGGCTTCAGACGGTATCATAAAATATCTTTTCATCTCCGGATGCGTGATTGTTACAGGCCCGCCAGTCATAATTTGCTGTTTAAATAAAGGCACTACAGAGCCGCGCGAGCCCAATACATTGCCAAAGCGGACGGCAATGTATTTTGTTCCGAGTTTTTCAGTTTTTCCATTATAATGCATAATCAATATTTCTGCCGCTCGCTTAGTCATTCCCATTACAGACCGCGGATTAACCGCTTTATCCGTGGAAATCAGCACAAACTTTTCCACATTATGCAAAGACGCGGACTGCGCCATATTCCAAGTGCCTAAGATATTGGTCAGCACCGCTTGATCAGGGTATTGTTCCATTAACTTAACATGTTTATAAGCCGCGGCGTGGAATATGATGTCAGGCTTATATTCTGCAAATATAGAGTCAATTTTATCTTTTTGCAGGATGTTGGCGACTATGGCTTTATAATCAATCTTGTTTGTTAAATTAGCTAAAAAATTATTAACATTAAAAATGCCGGTTTCGTCCATGTCAAGGGCGATTATTTTTTTTGGGCTTAATTTACTGATCTGTTTTACTAATTCAAAGCCGATTGAACCGGCGGCTCCAGTAATCAAAACAGTTTTTTCTTTAATCAGCTCGCGTATTTGTTTAAAAGAGATGTCAATCTTTTGCCTGCCTAACAGATCCTCCACGTCAATATCCCGGACATCGTTTAAACTAACGCGCTCCGACATCACGTCAGTTAAAGAAGGCAGAATTTTAATGTAATTGATGCCGCAGTTTTGCGCTAAATCAACTATCCTTTTGATTTCCAAAGAGCTGGCAGAGGGAATTGCGATGATGATGCCATAGATATTTTGACTGTTTTTTATTTTTAATAAATCATTAATTCGTCCTAAAATTTTGATATTATGGATACTGGTGCCCTGTTTAATATCGCTATCATCTAAAATGCCGGCAAGATTAAACGGATAATTATTATTTTGTTTGATGCTGCGGAGCAATTGTTCTGCCGCGTCTCCGGCGCCAATAATTAAAAGCCGTTGTCTGCCGGTTTTTACAGATGGTTTTGCAAATAGCTCTACATACAATCTTTTAGAAACGCGCAAGCCGGCGATTAGAACGAAAACCAAGACATAATCCAGCGCAATAACTGAACGAGGCAGATTTAAAGCCGGAGCAAATCCTTGATCCCGTCCGATAAAAAAGAAGACTAGTAATAATAAAAAGCCGTAAGTTACGGCTTTAAAAA